>DBQL01000034.1:0-1482 GCA_002305235.1 Prevotella sp. UBA1395
AACGCCGATAATCGGGAGCTACGCGACCGAATGACCGAAAAATCGGCTAAAAATCGTGCATTCTCTCACCCCTGATAGTCAGCCACTTGTAAAAAATTGACAAACAACGGCTTTGCGATTGCTATGCTTTCGCAACGCGATTACTATGCTTTCGCGACGCGATAAGGCCTTAAACGCGAAGCGAATCGATAGCGAAACTCGCCGGAAAAAAACACGTTTGGCACTTCAAAACGGCACTTTTCGCCCGCCCATCGGGTAGCTACGACCGGAAAAACAGGTAGGAGCCTCCCTGAAACAATCGTTTTCACCCACCGACATAACGTTTCGCCGCACGCGCAAAAATTGAATTATCACGACAAAACGATGATGCCGAATGCCATCATCACACCGACTTGGCCGCCGCCTCACCACCGTTTCGCGCGGCACCCACAGGCCCCGACGCCCATGCTCGCGGCCTTGTGATGATGGACAATACTACGGCATGGCGGTATAACGAAAGAACCAGCCCTGCCCCTCGGGCAGAAGTGGTTCTCTCAAAAATTAAGCCATGACCGTCGGCAGATACTGCCACGGAGTCACGTCCACCGATTATCCGTAGATGATATTGCCGTTCTCGTCCTTGTAATCGTCGAGTCCACGCTCGTAAGTGGCCATCGCGCGCAGGCTCATGCCCACGTTGGAGAAGCCGCCGTCGTGATACAGATTCTGCATGGTCACCTTGCGGGTGAGGTCTGAGAACATCACGATGCAATAGTCGGCACACTCTTCTGCACTCGCGTTACCCAACGGAGACATGCGGTTGGCGAAGTCATAGAGCTTGTCCATACCCTTCACTCCCTGTCCGGCCGTGGTCATCGTGGGCGACTGTGAAATGGTGTTGATGCGCACACCGTGCTCACGACCGTAGATGTAACCGAAACTGCGGGCAATGCTCTCGAGCAAAGCCTTGGCGTCGGCCATGTCGTTATAGCCATAGAAAGTGCGCTGGGCGGCCACGTAGGTCAGCGCCAATATCGAGCCATAATCGTTGATGGCATCGAGTTTCTTGGCACTCTGAATCATCTTATGGAACGACACGGCCGAGATATCCAGCGTGGTGTTTAACATATTGTAGTCCAAATCGTCGTACGTGCGGTGTTTGCGCACGTTGGGAGACATACCGATGGAGTGGAGCACAAAGTCGATCTTGCCACCCAACACCTCCATGGAACGACGGAAAACATGCTCCAAATCTTCCACGCTGGTGGCGTCGGCGGGAATCACCTCGCAGTTCAATTTCTCCGAAAGAGCATTCACCGTGCCCATGCGCACAGCTATCGGCGTGTTCGACAACGTGATGGTGGCACCCTCTTCAACGGCGCGCTCGGCTACCTTCCACGCAATAGACTTCTCATTGAGCGCACCAAAGATGATGCCTCTCTTTCCTTTCAATAAATTGTTGCTCATATTTTTACTTTTCGTTAAAGCTGCCGCAAAGTTACG
>DBQL01000034.1:1543-7094 GCA_002305235.1 Prevotella sp. UBA1395
AGTCAACATACCTCACGTACCAAATAAAATGAGTAATTTTGCGGACCGATTATTTCCGGGGCACACTTAGAGCCCCAAGCGCAACCGTGTTAATAGCGATGCCTTTGGCCGGACATCGCGGTTAGTGAATCGGCTGTGCGACAGAGCAAAAGCCATGGATGGTCTCTTTTAGACTGGAGGCGCCGTGAGGTCTCTGTTTTTCAAGGTTATAAAAACGTTTTTTAGTAGTAAATTTCAATTTCAAAAATGGACACTTTAAGTTACAAGACTATTTCCGCCAACAAGGAGACAGTTAAGAAAGAGTGGGTTGTAGTAGACGCCACAGACCAGATTGTGGGTCGCCTCTGCTCGAAAGTCGCTAAACTGATTCGCGGAAAGTACAAACCCAACTTCACTCCCCACGTGGATTGCGGTGACAACGTCATCATCATCAATGCCGAAAAAGTTGTTTTCTCCGGCAAGAAAGAGACCGACAAGGTCTACACCCGTTATACCGGTTACCCCGGTGGACAGCGCTTCAACACTCCCGCCGAGTTGCGTACTCGTGAGGGTGGCGTAGACAAGATCATCCGTCACGCCGTGAAGGGCATGCTCCCCAAAGGTCGCTTAGGTCGCTCCCTGTTGAACAACCTCTATGTTTTCGAGGGTGCAGAGCACGACAAGGATGCCCAGAAGCCCAAAACAATTGATATTAACCAGTATAAATAATAGGAGAAAAGATGGAAGTTATTAACGCAATCGGTCGCCGTAAGAGCGCTGTGGCTCGTGTTTACCTGAGTGAAGGTACCGGCAAGATCACTATCAACAAGAAAGATCTCAAAGACTTCTTCCCATCAGCAATCCTGCAGTATGTGGTTAAACAGCCGCTGGAGCTTTTGGAAGTAGCCGAGAAATACGATATCAAAGCCAATCTCGACGGTGGCGGTTATACCGGCCAGAGTCAGGCTTTGCGCCTTGCCATCGCGCGCGCACTTGTCAAAGTGAACGCCGAGGACAAGAAAAACCTCAAGGACCACGGATTCCTCACACGCGACAGTCGTGCTGTAGAGCGTAAGAAACCGGGTCAGCCCAAGGCTCGTCGTCGCTTCCAGTTCAGTAAGCGCTAATCTCCTCGAGGAGACACTGAACCGTTTAGCATCTAAACCGAAGGGACTCTGCACCCTTGGGAAAGCTGCTTAGGCCACACGCCCACGCAAGCCTCACCCACGCAGATTACTCTCCGGCTGATTCTATCCAAGCCCAAGGGCACGCCGCCCATACACGGCAGCAATCCCTAAAAGGGCAAAGAATTTCAAAAGAAAGTAAACAATTTAACAAAGAAAAAAACAATGTCAAGAACAAATTTTGACCAGTTACTGCAAGCAGGTTGCCACTTCGGCCACCTCAAGCGCAAGTGGAACCCCGCCATGGCACCCTATATCTTCATGGAGCGCAATGGCATTCACATCATCGACCTGAACAAAACGGTAGCCAAAATCGACGAGGCCGCCGAAGCATTGAAATCTATTGCCAAGAGTGGCAAGAAGATTTTGTTCGTCGCTACTAAAAAACAGACCAAGGAAATCGTTGCCGACAAAGCAACATCGGTTAACATGCCTTACGTGATCGAGCGTTGGCCGGGCGGTATGCTCACCAACTTCCCCACCATTCGCAAGGCTGTTAAGAAAATGACGAACATCGACAAGTTGATGAATGACGGTACATTCTCTAATCTTTCCAAGCGTGAGATTCTGCAGATCAACCGTCAACGCGCCAAGCTGGAGAAGAACCTCGGCTCCATCATCGACCTCACCCGTCTGCCGTCGGCACTCTTTGTTGTGGACGTGATGAAAGAGCACATCGCCGTGAAGGAGGCCAACCGTCTCGGCATTCCCGTGTTCGGAATCGTAGATACCAACTCAAGTCCCCGCGATATCGACTACGTTATTCCCGCCAATGACGATGCCAAAGACTCCGTAGAGGTTATCCTCAACGCCGTTTGCGGTGCCATTGCCGAAGGTTTGGAAGAGCGCAAGGTGGAGAAAGCCGACGACAAGGCTGCCGCTGAGCAGGCTGAAGAGGCCGGCGAAGGCAAGCGCCACGCCCGTCGTGCACGCAAGGACGATGCCGAAAAGGTTGCTGATGCAGAGCAGACTGTAGCCAAAGAGGAAGAGGCTCCCGCCGCAGAATAATCACCTTTATAGGGTCTTATAGGAGACGATAGGTTCTTGTAAGACCCATCATCACACTCCTATAAGACCCTATCACATTTCAAAATCAAAACAATTAAATCAAAATACAATTATGGCTGTTACAATTGAGGATATCAAGAAGCTGCGCGCCATGACCGGTGCAGGTATGAAGGACTGTAAAAAAGCCCTCGCAGAGGCAGACGGTGATATCGATAAGGCTGTAGAACTCGTGCGTGAACGCGGTTTGGCCATTGCTGCCAAGCGCTCCGACCGTGAGACATCCAATGGCTGCGTACTCGTTAAAAACGACAACGGTTTTGCCGCAATGATCGCGCTCAAGTGTGAGACCGACTTCGTTGCCAATGGTGCCGACTACATCGCCTTGACCCAAGAGATTCTCGATGCCGCCGTTGCCGCCAAGGCTCAGAGCCTCGAGGAAGTGCTCGAACTGACATTGGCCGACGGCACCAAGGTTGCCGAGGCTGTCACACGCCGTTCCGGTGTGGTGGGCGAGAAGATGGAACTCGACGGCTACAACGTGCTCGAGGGCACTCATGTATATACCTACGACCACATGGGTCGCCACACATTGGCTACCATCGTAGAGCTTACCGAGGCCAATGAAGATGCCGGTCACAAGGTTGCCATGCAGGTTGCCGCCATGAAGCCGGTAGCTCTGGACGAGGCTTCCGTGCCCGAGAGCATCAAGGAAGAGGAGTTCAAGGTGGCTGTTTCCAAGACCAAGGAAGAGCAGGTTGAGCGTCAGGTGAACGTGGCTTTGAAGAAAGCCGGCATCAATGCCAACTTGGTAGACTCTGAAGACCACATCGCTTCTAACGTTGCCAAGGGCTGGCTGTCTCAGGAAGACGCCGACAAGGCACAGGCTATCCGTGCCCAAGTGTCTGCCGAAGCTGCGGCCAACGTGAAGGAGGAGATGGTGATGAACATCGCCAAGGGTCGTTTGGCCAAGTTCTTCAAGGAGAACTGCCTCGTGGATCAGGAGTTCCAGTTTGGCGACGGCGACAAGCAAAGCGTTGCCCAGTGGCTCGACCAGCAGAGCAAAGGTCTCAAGGTGGTAGCCTACAAGCGCTTTAGTCTGTCTGCCGACTAATCGCGACAGTACATCATATTGGAAGAGGAGTCATGGAAGAACAGTCTTCCGCGACTCCTCTTCTTGTTTCCGTTTCACAACGACCGTCATGACCCGACCCTTACACCTCATCCTGCTTCTCTGCGCGGCAGCAAGCCTTCATGCCCAAAGACCGGCCTTGAGGAAGTTGTCTCCGCTGGTGCGCGAGGCATGGCTTCATCACGTTTCCGCCCCCGTCGCATCGCAATCCAAAGGCGTGGGGCGCACCATGCCCCTGCTGACAGCATTCGTCAAGACCGCCACCCCTGCCTCCGACGCGCTCGAGCGGCATCGCTGCACGGTCTTGGCACGCTACGGAACACTCGCGGTGGCCTCCATACCGCTCGACCGCATTGCCGCCCTCTCGCTCGACCCCGATATTCTCCGCATTGAAGCCCGACACCGGTCGCGCATGCAGATGGACACCACCGCCGTGCTGCTCCATGTTCCCCACGTGTACAGCGGCTTGAACCTGCCCCACGGCTACACCGGCAAGGGTGTGGTGGTGGGTGTCCAAGACATCGGCTTCGACCTCACACACCCCAACTTCTACTCCGCCGACATGACGCGATACCGCATCAAGGCCCTGTGGGACCAACTGGCTACCGACACCCTCGGTTCCACGCTGCCCGTGGGACGAGACTATACCACCCGTGAGAGTCTGCTCGCACTGGGGCATCCGCGCGACGGACTCATACAGACCCACGGCACTCATACGGCAGGCATAGCGGCGGGCAGCGGGGCCGAAGGCTACGGACGGCTCTCGCCCTATCGCGGCATCGCCTACGACAGTGACATCTGCTTGGTGTGCAATGTCACCGGCGACGACATCGAACTGCTCCATCCCGACGACTTCTACAAATACACCTACGCCCTCGATGCCTTGGGATTCCGCTATATATTCGACTATGCCGACCGCGCCGGAAAACCCTGCGTGATCAACTTCAGCGAAGGCTCTGCCGAGGATTTCATGGGTTATGACCAACTGTATTACGAAATGCTCGACTCGCTGTCGGGCCCCGGACACATCATCGTGGCATCGGCGGGCAACGACGGACAAGGCATCAACTATGTGGCCAAGTCGGCCGATACCGACTCGGCGGGCGTGTTCTGCACCGGCCGGCGCAACGTGTTCGTCACCACCAAGAGCCGTGACGATTACGCCCTCCGACTGACCTTCTACCCCGGCGAACGTCGTCTCGCCAAGACATTCGCCCTCGGCGACGTGCTCGCCGCACCCGACTCCATCCTCCGCGACACATTCTCCGTCGACACGCTGACCTATACCCTCGCCGCCACGGCCTACCCGTCGAGCTACAACGCCGACGAGACGGTGTGCGACTGGGACCTCGCCTGCGCCGATACCACGTTCGACGCGGCAGGCCCGGCCTCTATCACTCTCCTTGGAAAAGGCGCAAGCGTGGAGATGTATCCCGTCATAGGACAGTTCATGCACCACTCCAAAGACCCTGCACTCAATGCCGGCGACAACACCCACAGCATCCTCTCGCCCTCGAGCGCGCCGTCGGTGATCAGCGTGGGAGCCACGGCTTATCGCACCTCCTTTACCAATTATCTCGGCAAAACGATGGTTTACGACGCCGGGCAACACGGCGTTCGCACTCCCTACTCGGCCGTGGGACCGACACGGGACGGGCGTGTGAAACCCGACATCATGGCCCCGGGACAGAACATCATCTCTTCATACAGCAGCTTTTACCTCGAACATCAGCCCACCGCGCGCGACATCAGTTCTGACGTGCGCCATTTCGACTACGCCGGACGCACATACGCATGGAACGGCAACGGCGGCACGTCGATGTCTTCGCCCGTCGTGGCGGGCATCATCGCGCTATGGCTTGAGGCCAACCCCAAGCTCACGGCGACAGACTGCATCGACATTTTCAGGCGCACGGCACGCCGCCCCGACCCCATGCTGAGCTATCCCAACAACCTCTACGGCTATGGCGAGATCGATGCCTACGAGGGTCTCAAGGCGGTGATAGAGTCGACACCGGCCGGCATTCGCAGCCTAAGCAACGTCGCTCCGCCATCCAATGCGATCTATTCTCTCGACGGGCGATGCCTCGGCACCGATGCCTCGCTGCTGCCACCGGGGCTTTATCTGCGCGGCGGCAAGAAGTTCGCGGTGAGCCGGTAGCCGCCACGCGTGCCGGCTGCCATCCGTGCCCGCCCACTCCTCAACACGGGCACCCCCTGCCCTCGCGGCTCCATTCCATCATGATTCAAG
>DBQL01000109.1:0-1021 GCA_002305235.1 Prevotella sp. UBA1395
TGCAACTTGTCGTACTTTTCACTCCTATTTCTTGTCATTCATCATGGTTCAGCCTACATTTCACTCCCCTCCCCTCGGGGGAGGGGTTGGGGGGGAGGCCGTCGTTTCACCCGATGGTAATGACATACTCGCTCATGAAGCTCGCTCCGGGCAGGAGTTTGTTCATCAGATGCTTGTCGCGGAAGTCGCCGTCGTATTCGGCCCAGTCGTGAATGCCATACCAAGGCTCTATGCAAACAAATGGCGCCTCTTTGCCGTATGGGCTCCAGATGCCCACGGCCGGGGTCTTGAAATCAAGGGTTACCTCTGCCTCGCCATTGGGATTGAGCAACTCCACGTGCTTGATCTGACTGTGGTCGAATATCACCGCGTCGTCTTTGAAGCTCTCTTGGGTGAACGCCCACACCCCATCTTCGGTTTCCACCTGCTCGCGCCGCCCCTTGTCAATACATCCGCCGATGTTTCCGAAGAGCCTGATGGGTTCCGCGTTGTCAAACTTCAGGCGGCCTTTGAGTGGTTCGCCGGGCAGCAGTCCGGGCACGTTGAACGCGGGATGCCCGCCGATTTGGAAGAAGATGGGCTTGTCGTCGGTGTTCTCCACGTGCCACACCACATGAACTTTGTTATCGCGCAGCTTGTAGCTCACGCTCAGGTTGAAGTGGAAGGGATAGTCGTTCATGGTCTCGGGCGAGTCATGCAGTGCGAAGATCACCTGACTGTCGCCTTTGGCAATGACCTTAAACTCCGTGTCTCGCGCGAATCCGTGTCGCCCGAGCCGATATTCCTTACCCTGCAGTCGGTACGTATCCTCCCATAATCCGCACACGATGGGGAAGAGCAACGGGGAGTGGCGGTTCCAGAAAGCAGGGTCGGCCTGCCACAGATATTCCTTTCCATCGGCATCCATGATACTCTGCAGTTCGGCCCCGAGTGTAGAGAACGTCAGGGTGAGGTGGTTGTTTTTGATCTGTTCCATATTCTTTTAAGGTTTGTGTTATGCTGTGCAAAGATAGTAAAAAGA
>DBQL01000109.1:1136-4517 GCA_002305235.1 Prevotella sp. UBA1395
TCTGCTCACCAACATCATCTGCGCGTAGTTCGTCGGGTCTCGTTTGACCGGGATGTTGATGAGGTTTGAGTTGGGGTAGTAGGCTATGATGAGGAGCAACACCGCCGTTGCCGACATTACAATGCATGTCGGCAGCATGATGTCGAGTGGGAGAACGCTTGGTCGCAGGCACGCTGTGGCGAGTTCGGTCAGCAGTATGATGGCCGTGACCGCCTCGAAAGCCGTGCCCTCCGACGTGCGGTTCATCTTCGGGTTATTCATTTTTTTGCGATTTCGGGTTTTCTGTCGGCTCATCCTCGGCATCTATCCGACTTGCCGCCCGCCGCTTGGGCAGTCGGTGGTTCTTGCGCAGCGCCTCGGTGACAATCCATTGCAGCTGGCCATTGGTAGACCTGAACTCGTCAGCCGCCCACTTCTCTACGGCCGCCATCGTGGCGGCATCGAGTCGCAAGATGAATGATTTGGTAGTCTCTTTCTTGGCCATTTCTTCATTGTTTTATATGATAATCCTTTTTCCTATCCCATCGGGTTGGGTAAGTGGAGAGGCTGTGATGTCATGTATTCAGCGTTCCCGTGTTGACCACAGGCTGCGCCGTGTCGTCTCCGCAGAGCACCACCATGAGGTTGCTCACCATCGCAGCTTTCTTGTCGTCGTCGAGTTCGACCACCTCTTCGGCCGAAAGTTTGTCGAGAGCCATCTTCACCATGCCCACGGCACCCTCCACAATCTTCTCCCGTGCGGCGATGATGGCGTCGGCCTGCTGGCGTCGCAGCATCACCGCGGCAATCTCCGGGGCGTAGGCCAGATAGTTGATGCGTGCCTCCACTATCTCTATGCCCGCCATGTCGAGGCGTTCGTCGAGTTTGGTCTCCAGCTCGTGGTTGATCTCATCGCCACCCTCGCGCAGCGTAAGCTCGTCGGGATGCTCGTTGTTGTCGTACGAATATTGTCCGGCCACCTGTCTCAATGCCGCGTCGCTCTGTATCTGCACAAAGTTCTCAAAGGCCAGCATGATGTTGCTCACGTTGGCCGCCGCATTGGGTCCGGCCATTGTCTGCGAGTCTATTTCAAACATCGCCTTATAGGTATCCTTGAGTTTCCACACCACCACGAGGCCTATCATCACCGGATTTCCTTGCTTGTCGTTCACCTTGATAGGCTCTGCATTGAGGTTGCGGGCACGCAGAGAGAGTTTCTTGGTGTTGATCAACGGGTTCACATAGAAGTATCCCACCCGTCTGAAGGTGCCGAGATAGCGGCCGAAGAACATCATCACGCGGGCCTGATTAGGCTCTTGCAAGACGAACCCCGATGAGAGAAACAAGATGATGACGATGGCAATGATGCTTGCCACGACGCCTGCTCCGTTGTCGTCGATAATGGCCATCACGAGTGTCGTGATACAGATGATTATCACGATGATAATTGCTGTCAAGGCCAAGAGGCCGTTCATCACAAATCCGCCGAATTCTTTTTCGTTGGAGGCATGGCCTGTGAGATGCTTGGTTTCATTGGTTTCCATAATTGTGTTTTATTGAATGGTTAATACTTTTCAAGATAATATCATTTTGATATTGCAAATATATTGTTTTGTTTTATACGTGACAACGATTCGCCCAAATGTTTAACATCTTTTAATCTGCTCTTTGTCATCCCTTTTCGTCGCATTCGAGGCTGTGCGCATGAGGCGTCATCCTACGGCGGGAGCTGTGCCCCGAGCCATGTTTCCGCATATTTTTCGACAAAAAATAAGCTGTTCGCGCTGTTGCCCCACGGTTTATTTGTACCTTTGCATCCGATTATCAGGCAATCAGGAAATAAGGTAACAAGATTCGATACAATTCTTTTTCAGCAATGACAGAACAACAGAGTTCTACGGAACAGATACTGAGGCGCAAGCTCGACCTGCTGGTCCGTACCGGCTGCCTGCTCATGGAGAGCATGGCAGACACCTCACGCATCATGCGCAACATGCAGCGGGTAGAGGCGTATCTCGGTCTCCCCGAGAAGAATGTGCACATTTACGTCAACTTCAACATCCTGATGGTGAACCTCAGTGATGAGGAACACTCCTTCTCCAAGTTCCAACAGGTGGAGAAACACAGTGTGAATCTCGAGGCCATCTCAGCCATCAGCAAACTCACTTGGAGAGCCATCGAGCAAGATTACACGCTCGAACGCTACGAGCAGGAACTGGAGTCTATAGCCCGTCGGCCCCGCAATTACACCGACTGGCAGGTGGCCGTGGGTGCCGGTTTTGCCTGTGGCGGCTTCTGCATTCAGTTTGGCTGCGACTGGCCCTCGTTCTTCTACGCGTCGTTCGCGGCCATCCTCGCCTTCCGTTTCCGCATGTATCTCAACTCCATCGGGAGCAACGGCTACATGAATATCGGCGTCTCGGCATTCGTGGCCACCATTCTCGCATGGTTCTTCGGACTGCTCTCGGTCAATCCCACCCTTGCCTCGGCACTGCCCTCGTTCATGCATTCCGACACCCCTTGGCACCCGCTGTTGGCCTGCGCGCTGTTTATCGTGCCCGGCGTGCCCCTCATCAATTTCGTTTGTGACATGATTTGCGGACACATCGAAGTGGGTCTCATCCGTGCGCTCAACATCCTTCTGATGATCGTCGCCATGTCGTTTGGCATTGCCGTGGCCATATTCTTCTGCGGAATAGACAATTTTGTCAAGGATTTGAGCCTCACGCCGCACCATAGTTACATGGTCTTCGCCATTGCTGCCGCCATCTCGGCGATGGGCTTCTCCATGATTTTCAACACGCCGCGGCGCCTGCTCTGGGTGGTCGCCATCGGCGGAATCATTGCCGTGTGCACCCGCAACTTCGTGAATCTCGGTCCGAGCAACGACAATGTCGGACTGGACATGGGCATCCGTGTCGGCTCGTTCGTCGGGTCGGTGGTCATCTCGATCATCGCCACAAGGGCCATGCACTGGTTTCATACGCCCCACCAGTGTCTCGCCATACCGAGCGTTATCCCCATGATTCCGGGAGTGTTGATGTATCGTGCGCTCTTCGCCTTCATCGAGATGCGGGGTGTCGTGGGTGAGGTGACGGTCGCCATGCACAACGCCATCAACGCTTCGCTCATCATTCTCTTTATCTCTCTCGGTGTGGCCATACCCAATATTTTCGTGCGGCGCATGGTGACACCGAGCCGAAAGAAAAAACTTCTCAACATGGTGGTGGAGCGCCGCAAGCGTCATGGCGAGATGGTGAACCTTTCGGAGATTTGACATGCCATGCCCTCGAGCCACTGTGGGTAATGCCGCTGTGGACTTGTGTGGGAGCATGAAACCGCTGATCGTCCGGTGACTCATGATGGGTTGCCGGACGATTTTTTAGTTTGACCAGCATGTGT
>DBQL01000153.1:0-1553 GCA_002305235.1 Prevotella sp. UBA1395
CATTGCATGTTGGATCTATTTTTTAGTCATCAGTTTCAATAACGGCTCGTCTGTCGGCACCAAAATATTTTGGGTCGTGATGGAGGCCATCAGTATCTTTAATCTTTACAGAGACTGCATGTTGTTGGTCAAGAACCGGAAGGCATGACGTGCGGTCATGGGGTCGAAAGGTTTAAGACCAACCCCAAGGGCGGTCTCTACTGACTAAAAAGGCAGTAACTGCCTTGCTGCGGAATTAATGTCTTCCTTAAGAAGTAGAACAGTACAAAAACGAAACGGGCATCCGCCGGCCTTTGCGATGAGGCCGGCGGGTGCCCGCGTGCTGTTTAAGGCCTGACGGTGAGAGCCTTGCCCGAGTAATCGACCGTGCGCGAGGCACCGCCCGCCACCTTCACGTTGAACCGCCGCCGGGCGGCCATGCCGGGGTATTGGCCCTGCCGGCGACCGATGGTCAGGGTGCGCGTCTTGTCGTTCCACACGAGGTCGATGGTGGAATAGAGTCCGCGCTCGTAGTTATAGTTGTCGCCCTCGTCTTCATAGAGCGTGAATCGCGCGTCGGCACCGGGATAGACCATGATGTCGAGGGTCTGCCAGTCTTTGGTGTCGGCATATTGTACGGCCGGTCCCAAGGGCACGATGCTGCCTGCCTTGACATAGAGCGGAGAATGGGCGAGGGGCGCTTGTGCCTTGACACTGCGGCCGCCGCGCAGCAGAGTGCCCGTCCAGTAGTCGTACCAGTCGGCACCCGAGGGCAGGTAGACCTCGTATTGTCGGGTCGCCGACCAGTCGACGGCTTTCCACACGCTGCCCTTCTCGGCATCGTGGCGGTCCCATCCCGAGTTTTCATCGGTGTGCACAATCTTCTCTTCGGTGTAGAGCGGGTCTACGACGGGGCACACGAGGAAGCTGCGCCCGAACATGAACTCGCGGTTGTTGTTCCATGTCTCGGGGTCGTTCTTGAAGTCCATCATCAGGGCCCGCATGAACGAGTCGTCGTTGCGGCTCACCTGCCACGACGTGCTGTAAATGTAAGGCAGCAGCCGGTAGCGCATCTCCACGGCACCTTTGAGGGCATCGAAGACCGGCTCACCCTCTTTGCCGAAGTGGTATAGCTCGCGTGCCACTTCCGTGCCGTGGCTCCGCATCATCGGGCAGAACAGTCCGAACTGCATCCACCGCACATACAGCTCCTGATATTGCGGGTTGGTGCAGGCCGTATTGTCCAAGTAAGTCTTGTTGTAGGCATTGGCGAAAAATCCCCCGATGTCGGTATTGACGTTCGGATTGGCGGTGAGGGTATAGTTGAGGCAGATGGGCACCTGCTTCCTGAGGCTTGCCCAGCTCGAAGTGATGTCGCCCGACCACGTATTGGCTCCGTAACGCTGCTGTCCGGCAAAATAGCTCCGGGTGAGGATAAACACGCGCTTGGACGAGTCGGCGGCGCGCTGGTGGTCGTACACCCCGCCGACGGTCATCAGCGCGTAGGCGTTGCGCACCGACCGCCACGACCCCATCGCCGTGGACTCGTCGAGGTCGGAGTCCTTGTAGTTCAC
>DBQL01000153.1:1646-2706 GCA_002305235.1 Prevotella sp. UBA1395
GACGCCGCTCTCGGGCCAAGTGTCGAACGACATGAGGTGTTTTTTCTCGGCAAGCTGTCGGAACGGTTTGGTCATCGGTCCGAACGACGACCAGATGCTGATGCTCAGATGGGCGTTCTGCCGATGCACCTCGTCGATCATCTTCTGCGCGTCGGCGAAGTCGGGATTGAGAAACTCCATCGCGTTCCACAGGTAGTTGTCGCCCCAATACTGCCAGTCTTGAATGATTCCGTCGAAGGGAATCCCGAGCTTGCGGTACCGGTTCACCACGGAGAGCAGCTCGGCGCTGCTCTTGTACCGCTCGCGGCTTTGGTGGAAACCATAGGTCCACAGGGGCAGCATGGGCACCTTGCCACTGAGATGGCGCATGCCGCGTATCACGCCATCGGCGTTGCCACCGTTGATGAAATAGTAGTCGGCCCGGTCGCCCACCTGACTCTCGAGCACCACGTCACCCTGACGGCCCGTCTCGGGGGTGACAAGTTGTGTGGGCGAGTAGTTATCCCAATAGATGCCATAGCCCTTGATGCTTTGGAAGAAATGGGCATAGTCTTCCAAGTTGCTCTGCATCATGAGCCGGTTCTCGCCGCGTTGCGACATCTTGCCGTTTTGCAGCAGTCCCACGCCGTATATGCCCTCGTCGGCATCGACGGAGAAAGTTTGCCTCACCCGGTAGCGCCCTTGGTCGGGTCCGGTGGCGATGGGCGTGAAAGCCGATGGTCCTGCCGTGGTGAGCACGCGTCCGTCGGGGGTGGCAAAGGTCACGGCACCGTCTTTGACGGTGACAACCAGCGCCGACGACCGATAGACCGTGGCACCGTCGCGCCGTGTGACACGCACCCTGACCTTCTGTGGATGGGCGGTGACAACCAGCGAAGGTGTGACACTACGGGATGCGCCGTCGTGGGTAATGCGTACGATGTCGGGGGTGAAAAATTCTACGTTTTGTGCCTGAAGGGATAGCGCTCCGGCCATCATCAGGGCGATCATCAGGGTTTTTCTCATCATGATGTTTTGTGATTTACGATGAACGTGAGTTTGATAAATTATAGGAACTTGC
>DBQL01000153.1:2891-4781 GCA_002305235.1 Prevotella sp. UBA1395
CGAGAAAAATGTGTACCTTGGCTCATGGATATGCTTATTTTGCAACATCAAAGATACCCCGAGCGCTGACCTCGATATCTGGTGTCAGCCCCGAAATTTTATATTTTTCCGAAAGTTAGCGTGCATGAATATAACTTTATCGGGGATTTAACCCAATTCTCATCATCTGACCGATTTGGTCATACAAGGGTATGAGTTTTTTTTCATGTTGCATTTCAAGCCGGTCTTTTTGTTGGTTATCAACAGTACATCGGCGGAAAATGCGGTGTTATCTGAAATCTGCCAATCGGTGCGGCAATCTTACTGATGGGGGTTAAGATAATTGATACAGTTNNTTTTCAATCTTATCTAAGATATGAAGAAGTGTATCTTGTTCTTCTCGCGATATCCCTTTTAATGAGATGTTGAGAGACTGCCTTTGGCATTTGATGATATGTGGCATGATGGTTTTTACCTTTTCGGTGCAATATAAAAGAACACTCCGTCCATCTTTATGATTTCTCCGCTTGATGATATATCCGTTTTGAGATAATTTTTCAACTATTCTCGTAACATTTGCAAAGTCTTTTTGCGACTGCGCGACTAAATCACCAATGGCCTGACCATCGTTTTCCCATAAATAGACCAAGATCACCCACTGCTCGGGAGTGATGTCCAGTCTCTCTTCGGATATGATTTGATATATTTGTCGTTTGAGTATGCCCGACAGTCTGGCTATTTTGTGGTTAACCATTTTATCTATATCCATATAATGTGAATTGTTAAAAGTTGAAATATATATTTGTCATAGCAAATAAATTGCTATATTTGTCACGACAAATATAATAATAAACCAATCAGTAACCAAATGGAAGTAAGTGTTTTTATAGAGAATATCCAAAAAGCTTTCGGAGAAAAGGTGCAATTACCCTTTGCTTTTTGGTATTCCGATGAACGAATCAATGATGATTTGGATAAAATCAACGGTTGTTTTTTTAAGGAGTTTGAAAGGCTGATTGGTGGAGAGCCAATCTCTTTGAGCGTAGATAGAATCGGGTGTATGGGTGGTAAGTTCTATACCGGTTTCTCGACCATGAATGAAAAGATACCTATGTTTGTTTCATGCAAAGAAAAATATAAGAAGTCGCCGGAAATGGTTCTTGATTTCGTGGAAAAGACAAATGTGCAAATGACATCAAAGCGATATTTGAATATCTCACCTGTTGCTGAACTTGAGAACTTTGACAATGTGGTGGGGATATTCTTTCTGGCCACTCCCGATATGCTTTCAGGACTTGCCTCTTGGACATTTTACGATAATAATTCGGATGATGCGATTACCGCAAAATTTGGTTCGGGATGTTCATCTATTTTTTCAGATGCAGCATCGGAAAACAGAAAAAATGGGAAACGTACATTTATTGGACTGTTTGATCCCTCTGTGCGTCGATATATCCATGAAAACATATTAAGTTTCACTATTCCGATGTCACGCTTCCGGGAGATGTATTATACGATACAGGATAGCTGTTTGTCGAATACACCGGCATGGGGAAAAGTCAGAGAACGCATTTGCAGAGAGTGAACTGAATGGGGATGTGAGTTTTTTGTAAGGCATCATGCCTTGACCGTACTCCAAGGCGAGAGGGTATTGCCCGTGTAAACCGTGGAAGTTGGGTCTCTCCCAACTTCTTCTCATATCGCGGGTAGTGTTCTCGTGCAATGCGAATAGCATCAGTGTATTTCGCGCGTCTGTATTCTTCATGGGGAAAAGGGCAGTCGTAAACATGTGTGGATTCATCAGACAGTAAATTTCAAAGAAAACAGACTTTAAGGGCATTATAAGGAGCTACATCAAGATGCTTGTCGAAAGATTGAACAGATGACCAAGGAAGAAAAAGGAAGAAAATG
>DBQL01000230.1:0-7056 GCA_002305235.1 Prevotella sp. UBA1395
TACTTAAAAACCGTGATTCTGCCGATGGCCATTCCATGCCGCATACCCAACAATGACTATGGCCGCGGCCGGTCATGAGATATTGCCGCATGTCAAAAAAATATCGCAAAAAAAGGCCTCGGGATTTTTCTCGTTTTAGAAAGCGGCATACGCCCTTCCGTGCATGAATCCATATCTTTTCAGGAAAAAAACTCTCTCATTTCGCCTTCGTTGCGCTCACTTTCTTGGAATGCTGTCTCGTCGCATGGCGATTGGGGCCTTTTCGCCGCACGAAAGGATAGTCATTGCGCTACGAAAAGATAGTAATCGCAGGCCGAAAAGATAGTTATCGCAACGCCATCAAATCGCAGGAAAACACAAGATGCTCTGTTTCAACGGTTTGCAAACGTCTCATTTTCGGCGTATTTCGTACCGGAGATTTCTTCGTGCGAAAAACGCCATTCTCACGGGCACATTGTTCGGGATTTTTCATGCAAAATAAATCGCGGCACAAAAAAAGCCGCTGCCCTCGAAAGGGCAACGGCTGGGTGTAGTATCAAAATAAAAATCAAAGTGCTCCGCAAAGAGCCGCCGACCGGGGGCGGGGCACGATCAGAGCAGTGCCTTGATGGCCTCTTCCACCTTGGCAAGATCTTTGGTAGGCTCGAAACGCGCCACGACCTCGCCCTCGCGGTTGATGAGGAACTTGGTGAAGTTCCATTTGATGTCGCTGCTGTTGCGCCAGTCGGTGCCCTGCTTGTCGAAGATGTCGACCAAGATGGGCGCGATCTTGTGCTCCATGTCGAAGCCCTCGAAGCCCTTCTCGCTCTTGAGCCATGTGTACAGCGGCAGCTCGCCCTCGCCGTTAACCTCGGCTTTCTTGAACTGCGGGAACTCTGTGCCGAAGTTCAGGTGGCAGAACTCCGTGATTTCCTCGTCGGAGCCGGGGGCCTGCTGGCCAAACTGGTTACAGGGAATATCGAGAATCTCGAAGTCTTGGCCTCTGAACTTCTTGTAGATGGCCTCCAATTCCTCATACTGCGGAGTGAAACCGCAGGCCGTGGCCGTATTCACGATGAGAAGTACCTTGCCTTTATACTCGGAGAGCTTTACCTCGTTGCCCTTCTTGTCCAACACACTGAAATCATAAACTGTGCTCATTGTTTTTTCCTTTCTGTTATTATGAAGTTGTTTTAATCGTTGTTCGTTTCAACAAATTTAGGTGAAAACTCTTATAACCGAAACGATTGCGCCGAACTATTAACCATAGTTAACGCAGCGTATTGTAATAATTACATTTATTAATAATACGCCATCCTCGCGGCTTCGCGCGCCAATGGGCTGCCGCCTGTCGCGCTCACCATGCTCCAAGGGCGGCCCTTGCCTCCACGGCACGCTCCACTTGGTCGGGCAGTTGGGCGAAGAAGTCGTAGCCGGTGACACGTTCCACCTCGTCGACCGGGTGCACGTAGCTGCTCAACGGGTGCCGGCCGTCGTCGTTGGCAAATATGAATCCGATGGCCTTGGGACTGCCCTTCATGCACAGCACCACCTTGAAGAAGGCGTCGGGAACGCTCACTTTGCGGCCGCGGCCTATGCGGCGGCGGGGCTTGTCGTAGATGATCGGGCCGCAGACGATATAGATCTCGCCATATCGGCGGGCCCAACTGCGACACCGGTTCTCCAAATCGTTCCAGTCGCCGGCATTCAGGTCGTGGCCCTGCGGACAGATATTGGTCATGAGGAAACACTCGGTCATGGCGTCATAGTCCCACCGGTTGTCGCCCGCGGGGCAGAGATGGCCCCGGTCATAGCCCGAGCGATTGTAGTCGAACGTGCTTACCCGATAGCGCTCGTCAACGTCATAGTCTTCCTGAAACCTGACGTTCTTCCTGCTCACATGACCGTTTGTCCTTGCCTTGGTGAGCTTCCATGCCACCCAGTTGGGCATGAGCGTGCGGTTGTTGAACGAGGAGATATAGGCTTTGCGCTCCAGTCGCTGCTCGGGCAGGTCGCGTCGAGGGGTCGGCAGGGCCACGGCCAGCTCGTCGGTGATCGATGATGACGACGCGTGCGAGGCCTCCTCGCCGGTCGGGGTGGTGGTGGCGGCAGGTCGCGAATGGCTGTCTTCGCCGGCCATCCTGTCGGCATCGCCCCGCGCCGGGGCATCATGGTCTGTGCCCGAATCGCGCTGCGACCCGGCATCGGCATCATCCGGCAGAGCCGAAGCCGGGTCGTTGCCGTCGGCAGTCTTGTTCCATCCAAACTCCACCAACGGCTCGTCGGTGTCCAAGGGTGTGCGGTTGGCCTTCCGGTTGCATGCCACAAGAAGGGTGACACACAGCAGGAACAGGCCAAGATAGGACTTGGTATTCATTTATTTGTCGCTGATTTTTTGGAGATAATAGTTTCTCACGTCCTTCCAATGGTAGTAGGGCGCGCGGTCGGTGGGCAGTGGCAGCATGGCCTCGTCTTCGTTGAGAAGCACCTTGACGAGTATATCGGCATTCGTCAGAGACCCTTTGGTCGGTCGGTAGAAGATGAATTGCACGTTGCATCCCATCGGGAAAATGTTGTAGTTGAGCCACCCCCGGTCGTCGAGTTGCTCAAGGTCGTCGATGGTCCGGCCGTAATGGTTCAGCTCAAGGAGGCACACCAAGGGCATCACATTCACCTCGTGGCCGAAGCGAAGGGTCGCGCCGGGATGGGGTTTGCGCAGGCAGGTGTCGGCTGTGGCGATGATATTCCTCAGCAGGTTGGTCTGCGTGTAAGGTCCTGCGCCGTTGGTTTGCCGACTCGGACCATAGTACATATACCAGAACGCGTTGTTCATCTGCCAGAAGTCGTACACCTCGCGCTCGGTGAACAGGTCCCATAGGGAGAGGCTTCGCCGCAGTTCGGTGCTCTGAACATTAGACGCGAGCTTCAGCAGACCGGTGCCAAGGGCCTTGTCTGTCATCGTGCGGGCAAAGGCTGTGTCGGTGAACAGCGTGGTCATCAGGTGACTGTAGTCGGTGTGCCGGGCGTTGAACGCCTCGAGCGCATCGCGCGCTTGCTGCGTGTCGCGGGCCTTGGCAAAGGGCGACCGGCCGTCGTTCATGTAGTACATGTCGTGGTAACTCGCGTCGTGGCGGATGCGAAGGCGAGGGTTGAGGATTGTCAGCTCCTGCAAAGCGTTCTCCATCGAGAGGATGCAACGAATCACCACGGTAGACCGCGCGTCGATATCGGTCGCGCCACGAAACACCTGCGGGAATCGGTTGAACATCCTTCGGGCAATGGCCCGGTGCTGTTCGGCACCGAGAAGGGTCAGTTCTCCGTCGCGCCCCGCGGCCTCCTCGCGGATGAGTTTCAGCTTGGCGAGCGTCTCCCGGCCCTTGGATGTGAGCCTGCCGAGAGAGTCGGCGTGGAGCAACACCTCGTAGGGCTTGTCGTAATCGGTGGTCCCTATGAGGTAACGCGAGCCGTGGCGGCCGTAATGAGAGATGTAATACGGCTCGTAACCCTTGGGCGACGGCGTCAGTCTCTGCTGCGGACCGCGGTAGGCCACATAGTTGGAACCGGCGAGATTGATGTTCTGACGAATCTCCTCACGGGCCTTCTGCGCACACGCGCCCTCCATGATGCCCACGAGAATAAGTAGGAATAAAAATGTCTTTTTCATTTCATGCTGCATAATATACAAAATTAACCAAACACATCAAGCCACCCAAGCGAATACCATTATTTAACAATATTTTCACATCGGAACCCATTCCCCAACTCCACCCCGACGTGCCACGCAATCCGTTACTGTTCAACGGCGATTGGAAACCGCTGCCTTCGCGATTGACATAAACCTAAAAAAAACAAAATCCGGCAAATAAACACATCGAAAAATTGGCAGATTCATTTTTTGGTAGTAATTTTGTGTCATTCTTATAAGATCATTTTTTTTATTCATTAATTATAAAAGGTAAAACGATGAAAATTGAAAAAGTACACGCTCGCGAGATCCTTGACTCTCGTGGCAATCCCACAGTGGAAGTAGAAGTAACGTTGGAGAATGGCGTAATGGGTCGTGCGAGCGTTCCCTCAGGTGCCTCTACCGGCGAAAACGAAGCTCTCGAACTCCGCGATGGTGATAAGGCTCGCTATGGCGGCAAGGGCGTATTGAAGGCTGTGGAGAATGTAAACAACGTCATTGCTCCCGCTTTGAAGGGCTTCTGTGTACTCGATCAGCGCAAGATCGACTATAAGATGCTTGAGATCGACGGTACTCCTACCAAGAGCAAACTGGGCGCAAACGCCATCCTTGGCGTCTCTTTGGCTGTGGCTCAGACTGCTGCCAAGGCTCTCAACATCCCTCTCTATCGTTATATCGGTGGCGCAAACACCTATACTTTGCCCGTTCCCATGATGAACATCATCAACGGCGGCGCACACTCTGATGCTCCTATCGCATTCCAAGAGTTCATGATTCGCCCCGTAGGCGCTTGCTGCGAGAAGGAAGCAATCCGTATGGGTGCCGAGGTGTTCCACGCTTTGGCCAAGAACCTCAAGAAGCGCGGCCTCTCTACCGCAGTAGGTGACGAGGGTGGCTTCGCTCCCAACTTCGATGGCATCGAGGACGCTCTCGACACCATCATCGCATCGATCAAGGATGCCGGTTATGAGCCGGGCAAGGACGTGAAGATCGCTATGGACTGCGCTGCATCAGAGTTTGCCGTACAGGAGAATGGCGAATGGTTCTACGACTACCGTCAGCTGAAGAGCGGTATGCCTAAGGATGTGAAGAACGGCAAGAAGCTCACCGCCGACGAGCAGATTGCTTACCTCGAGGAACTCATCACCAAATATCCTATCGACTCTATCGAGGACGGTCTCGATGAGAACGACTGGGAGAACTGGGTGAAGCTCACCGCCAAGATCGGTGACCGCTGCCAGCTGGTGGGTGACGACTTGTTCGTGACCAACGTGAAGTTCTTGGAGAAGGGNNTGCCGCCAACTCTATCCTCATCAAAGTAAACCAAATCGGCTCTCTGACCGAGACCCTCGAGGCCATTGAGATGGCTCACCGTCACGGTTACACCACCGTTACCTCACACCGTTCGGGTGAGACCGAGGACACTACGATTGCCGATATCGCCGTAGCCACCAACTCCGGACAGATCAAGACCGGTTCTATGAGCCGCACTGACCGTATGGCTAAGTACAACCAGCTCATCCGTATCCAAGAGGAGCTTGGCGATTCAGCTAAGTATGGCTATACCAAACTGAAGTAATCCGACAGGATCCAACTTGAGTTGAACATCACAAGGGGCGCGCCTGACATCAGGTGCGCCCCTATTTTTGTGGCATCCCGACAATGTTCCAACCCGCGGAAACAATTTTGCAACATGCAGAAAAAGCATTTTCGCCTATCCCAAACAAAAGGACAAGACCGGTGATCAAGAACTTCGGACGATTCAAAAAATGGATTTCCGCCCCGCATGGACATAAATCCGGCCCTTGCGTGGGGTGTCTACCCGAACGCCTTGCATGTCATAATAGGCGTCGGCGGTGACGTGTGTACCGCACGATCGAGCCACCGATACCCGACCGACACCGGTTGAGACGGCATCAAACTGATAGCCCAACTCCCGCTGATACCCCGCCACACCGATCCTGAACCGCAGGAACGGTATCGTGGGTAAACTGCCATCGGCATTGCGGAGCGATGCCAGCAGGGTGGCATCAAGGCTCTCAAAGTCGGTATCATTCACCCGGACGAACGTCGGCAGGAAACTGTTATTCTCCAAGACACATTCCGGGGAAGAGATATTGGCATAGTTTCCCGACCGGCCAAGATAGCTCATGTTGTTGCGTACAAGATGTCCATATCCCGCCACATCGGCCGCTTGATTCCACGCCTGCTGGTTGACGAGGTTGAAATTATATTTCCTGTTGGCGTAAGCCGAATTATTGATCCAATTGTTTCCACCCAAATGGTGGTTGGCATAGAATCCGTTAGCCTTGTTATCCCACGCCACGCAGTTGCTGACGGTGTGCCGTGGCACGTCGAACGCACCGTCCTGCACTTGCGCGCCATAGCCTCCCGCCTTGAACCCATTGCCATCTCCCCGGCTCACCATGTCGGCATCGAAGCCGTTTTGCCATGCCCAACAATGATCCAAGGTTACCGGGGCATAGCAGTTGATAAGGTCGAAGCCATCGTCGGAGTTACGCCACGCCCGGCATCCGCGAAAGACATTGCCCGTGTCGGAGGCCGGCACATGACAGCCAAAGCCGTCGCTGTTGCCGCCCCGCCCGTCTTCCGACACCGAGTCATAATTGTTATACGCGTCGCAATTAAGGATCAAGTTATCGTGCCCATGCGTCATATACACGCCAATCGACATGCCGTCGTGTATGCGGAGGTTCTCCACGGTGTTATAACCGCAGTTTTGACGAAAGCTCACCCCCTCGCTTTGCGTGTGCGTGGTGATGGTGACCTGCACGCCGACAATATCGAATCCTTTGAGGTGCAGATAACTTCCGGAGATATAAAATGCACTGATGCGCTTGCCCGCGGGCTTCACCTGCGAGAAATCGAACACCGGTCGCTCGTCGCCGGGATAGGCCAGATAACAGAACGGACGTGTGGCCGTGCCGCTTTTCGACAGATCGAACACGGCGGCATAGAGGCCATTCTCTTTGTATGCCATCACCTGCGCGTCGGTCACCACGTAACGCCCGCCACGGATAAAGACCGTGTCGCGCAGGATGGCCGTCTGTCTTGCTATGGCTTTGGCCAATGTAGCGTATGGCCGTGCCATCGAACCGTCGCCCGAAACATCGTTTCCATCGGGCGCGATGAATATGTGTCCCGCCCACGANNATTTATTGAATATTGTCGACCGATAGGTTTTAAGTCAGCAACCCACCGCCAAACCTGCCGGCTGACGGGTGTGAGAACGACTCATCTCTTGAACTTGGTACCGAGATTGACGGTCAGTCTGCCCTTCATCTTACCCGAACGGACGCTTACTGTCACCTTACCCGACTGTCTTCCGGCGCGCAGGATACCCATCATCTGTCCGTGACGCATCGGTTTTC
>DBQL01000230.1:7061-9442 GCA_002305235.1 Prevotella sp. UBA1395
CACCTCCAGCGAGTCTGCATAGGTGGGTACGGTTCGTCCTTGCGCATCCTCGGCGTAAACATGGAAATAGAGCAAGTCGTTGCCATCGGCCTTCCACGGCGTGCCATCTTCCTTCTCTATCCGCAATCTCACGGCCTTACCGGCCGTCTGCAATTCGTGACGGGCGGTCTCCTTGCCCTGTGCATCGTAGGCCACGGCCGTCAGCCTGCCCCCTGTGTCATAATCTATGGCATCCCAAAAAATGCAGTTTCTACGTTCTCCCGCCGTCTCGTCGTTGCGCTTTCTTCCCACGCTGCGACCGTTGACAAACAGTTCCACCTCGTAGGCATTGGTATAGGTAACCACCGCCAACTTGCTTCCCGAAGGATAATTCCAATGGTCCAAGATGTTGTCTCTGCCCACTTCCACGTCGTTCCACCTCATGGTTTCACCACCTCGGGCATCCACCACACCGATGCGCACCAGTGGTTCGTCCGGGCAGAAGGCCGACTTGATGAGATAAGCCTGCGGATAGGGGTGCATCGTATGGTCGAAAAACGAGAAGTTCCAACCTTTCTGCGGCCATCCCTTAGACTCTCCCCAATACTCCACGGCCCCCCAATAGGCCAAGCCCACTGAACGCTCCCGATTCATATTGTATAGCGGTGCAAGCAGTTTCTGCGTCTCAGCCTCACTTTGAAAGATGGTCAGGTCGGGTTTGTATCGGTAATAATCTTCATAGTGCTCAGACTGATAGTTGAGCGAGGCCACCTCTGTGGCACAAGCCAGCTCAGGCGGTACAAGCCAAGATCCGAACTCCTTGTCACGTCTGCTCACCGCCCCGGCTCTTGCCGGAAACTGTGCCACGGTGGTCTTTCGAGTCGGATCGAATCGTTTCACCACGGTATCGAATACCCGATAGGTGGTCACACCCCAGTCGTTCATGCCCTCAAAGCCGGACCATTCCTGCCTGATCTGCAACTCATTACCCAAGCTCCACATCACCACCGAGGGCGAATTGCGGTCGCGTGTGACCCATTCTTTGATGAGCGCGGGCCATATACTCGTGAAGGGACGACGTCCGCCCCAGTAGTCTTTATCACTCCATTTGTCGATCAGTTCGTCGATAATCAGCATCCCCACCCTGTCGGCAATCTTGGTGAAAGACTCGCTATACGGATTATGTGAGCAGCGGATGGCATTGAATCCAAAGGATTTCAGCCTAAGCATCATTCTCTCTATGGCCCGGTCGTAGGACGCCGCACCCACGGCACCCATGTCATGATGGTTGGCGCAGCCCTGTATGAACACCTTCCGGCCGTTAATCTTAAAACCAAACTTCGGCGAAAACTCCAACTGCCTGATGCCAAACGTCTCACGCACAGAGTCTACCGCCACACCGCGGTCATATACCACCACGTCGGCATGGTACAATGCGGGGTGCTCGATACTCCACAACCGGGGGGATATCACAGTCATCTCGGGAAGCACCAACTCTCTGCTCGATGCATGTGACGGTCCGTTGAACCTACCTGTCGTGATGGTCACAACGCGGTTATCGGCATCGACGATACGCCCCACAACGCTGATATCATGGTTGCGCCAGCCCTCAACCTCGACCTGCAAGGCCACCGTAGCCTGCTTGTCGGTCACCTGTGGCGTGTGTACGAACACCCCGTGGCGGGCAATGTGGGTTGGATTCTGCATCTTGAGATACACGTCACGAAACAATCCACCACCCGTATACCACCGCGACCCCTTGGTCGGGCCGGTCGAAGCATAGACTGCCACGACGTTGGTGCGCCCGTAGAGCAGATAGGGAGTGATGTCGGCCTCAAAGCCTACGTACCCATATTCGGTCGAGGCCACCTTGTGTCCGTTGATATACACGTCGCCAAGATAGACAATGCCGCCTACGTCCAATGTCACACGTAACCCGCGCCACGACTCATCGACCGTGAAACTCTTGCGATACCAGCCCTCACACATCGGCTTGTATCCGCGTGCTCCGCCACCTTTTCGGGTCCAAGGTTGCTCGAATTGGAAATCGTGCGGAAGGTCTACCCTGCGCCATGCCCTGTCGTCATAGTTGAGATTCATGCAACTGTCTTTCCGGTTGGCATCGGTAACGAGTCTGAATTTCCAGTCGAAGTTCCACAACACGCGCTGCCGGTCTGCGATCAGGGCAAGCGGACGGTTGTCGCCCGCCGAGTCTGTTTTCACCTCTTGATATTGTGCCGAGACCCACGTGGGAAAGATAAGAAGTAAGAATAGCAGTAAAGATTTCATTGATTTCATGATTTGTTTCGTGCCCAAAATTACGAAATAGGAGGCATTCACACCCGGGATTTTTGTACAAAATTATGGAAAAAATGACACAATGACTTTTTCTGTCATGAGAT
>DBQL01000223.1 GCA_002305235.1 Prevotella sp. UBA1395
CGGCCTCTATGTCTGCGGCATGGCATCGTCGGCTGTGAGCGGTACTCCCCGCATGGGACCAATCTTTGGCGGTATGCTGCTCTCCGGACAGAAGGTGGCTCGGCTGATCATCGAAAAACTGGGCAAATGATGAAGCTCATTGCTGTGACCTCGCCACGCTTTATAGAGCATGAGGCTGAGTGCATCGAGAGGTTGTTGGAGCGTGAGGGATTCTGGGCTGTGCACTTGCGCAAGCCCGGAGCCTCGCGGACCAACTGTGCGCTGCTGCTCGACCGATTGCCGGAGTCGTGCGTGCGGCGCATTGTTACTCATGACCACTTTGACCTCATCTACGACTATCCGTTGAAGGGCATTCACCTCAATCGCCGCAACCCCGCATCGCCTCCGGGCTATTTGGGTCAGCGTTCGTGCTCGTGTCACACGCTGGCTGAGGTGAGTCAATGGAAAGCCGAGATGGACTATGTGTTTCTGANNGGAGGTGTTGCAACAGGCAGCTGCAAACGACATCATAGACGAAAAAGTGGTGGCATTGGGAGGCGTGACCCCAGACAAGATAGAGTGGCTGCGGAAAATAGGATTCGGAGGTGCAGCGATGNNGGCACAGTTTCAATATTCCGTGGATTAAATCTATAGCTTGTAGTTGATTTTCTTGTCTGTCTGTGTGATGAATGCAATGAAAGCATAACTACGAAACTTATTTATAATAGTTATTGAACTCATCTCTTGCCCATTGGGCCTTGAAGACGAATGGTAATGATATCGTCGTAAAGAGACAATAAGAGTAACAAAGATTGAAGAAAATGAGAAGATGTATTCTTGTCTTTGCATGGGCCATGACCGTCATGGGCATGCAAGCAACAAATCGGGAGGCCGGATTCGTGCCCGAAGTGACCGTGAACAACAGCAACAAGACCGCAATGTGGATTGCCACACCAACAATCGGCACTGACATTCCATCGGTCGGTGAAAACTCAAATCAGCATGCCGCGACAGTGCCCCGAGAGGGCATTACCGCCCCAACAGGCAGTGCCGGCACTATCACCGGACAGGTTTCGGGCGATGTTTACACGCTGACCATCACCCAAGAGGGACAGGTTGCCGATGCTGTCGCTGACCAAGGGGTAAGGGATATACTGGCCACGATGAAGACTTTCAAGGTGGTAGGCGGCATGATGGGCAGCCAAGACTTTGCCGCGCTCAGCTCTGTAGCCACGCAAACCATCGACTTGGGAGGCACCACGGTGTCGCCGCAAGTGGCAAGCCTGAGCATGGCCAACAGCACAACCAAATACATCATCATGCCCGACGGCAGCGACAAGGCGCTGGTCAATGCCTCGACATTCGCAAGTTGCACGGCTTTGGAAGCGGCATTCGCGGGGGTTTACACCTTGCAGTCGGACAATAGCAAGAAGATCACAGAGATCACGGCATACGTCAAGAAGCCCAACAGCCTACGCAATGCGATGGGACAAGAGTCGAGAATACAAATCAACCCGTGGCAATATGTCGCCGGCAGCATCAAGAAAGCAACACTGTCGGGAAGTCTGATGCCCAATGATATATCCAAAGGATACTGGGCTAACTATCTTGACGCGAACGGCCACCTGTCATATAAGGTCAACGGGAATACGCTCGAAGCCACCGGAACCACCACCAGTGACCAAACCGCGCTGCTCTACGCGCAGCTCGAATCATTGGATTTGTCGGGCGCGGTGTTTGAAACCCAGACAGACATGAACTTCAACATCTTGATAAACGGCACCTCCCTGCGAGAGATCAAGCTCCCGACATCACCCAAGATGACCCTGCTGCCCCCCTGTGCGCTGAATAATTTCCAAAAGCTCACGGAACTTTGCATCCCGCATAACTATCAGGAGATCGGACAGGGAGCGCTCTACTTATGCACGACCACGAAGATCACGACCACCGACGAGGCCGGGAACATCATAGACAACGGTCCGCGAAGCATCACCCTCCCGGCCAACCTGACCTATGTGGGCACGGCAGCCTTCCAGTTAGGACTGAATGAAAACACGGGTATTCCATTGGATGTCTATGTCCTTGCCAAAGAGGCGCCGGTCTGTGAGAAAGACGCTTTCAACGCCGGAATGCTCTACGGATGGGGCGGGTACAGTCCGGTGACAGGAGCCATCACGCGCGAATGCTACCCCAGATTCGCCATACTCCACTTTCCAAGTGACGTGACGCTCTCACAAGCCAAGAACTATACCGACCTCACACGCGAGTACACGCAACCCGATGCCAACCTCACCACCGATGGGAACGGCAAGGTTTTGATGTGGCCCTCGCAGAGCGAGTACAACCGTTCTATCGAACAGGCCAACACCGGATATACTTGGGGGGCGTGGGATGAGACCCGCGACCAATATACCAACGCCATACCGAATGCGTACGCGACATCAAACATCACGCAAGAGATAGGCGATAACATGTGGAAAGCAAACGGGAGTCCGGCCGGAATGACCTACGACGCAACCAAATACATGGGCTGGCATCAGTTCACCCTTGCACAAACCGCCAACTATGAAGACCCCTCCCCGCAATGGAACATCTCTTCTTTCAAGTATAACGACTGGTACACGTTCTGCGTGCCCTTTGACATGACCAAGGAAGACTTGCTGAAATTCTTTGGCGCAGAAGCCACGGCCGAGACCGGAACTATTGGCATCACCGACAAAACCAATGGTAAACAAATCACGCTGAATGTCGGAGAGAAACTCTATCCCGACGTGAGGACACTGACGGGAGTAACACGTATTGAACCAAATATCACGCTGTTGCTGAGCAAAAACCTGACTCGAGACGAGAATAAATTTAACTATGTGTCGCAATTGACACCCACATACAGCAACTACAACAAGGGCGAGGCCGTGATCAAAGCCGGTTATCCCTATCTCATCAAGCCGTTCCTCACCGAAGAACAACTGCTCAACGTGAATTCAACAAGCAAGTGC
>DBQL01000022.1 GCA_002305235.1 Prevotella sp. UBA1395
GGCGGCAGTTACCTGATCAGCTGGCGGCGGTGGGCCTCAGAGCCTGAGAACACAACCTATCGTGTTTACATCAACAACAGCTTGGCCACCGAGACGGGCAACACCAACTATGTGCCCTCACGGCTGGCCAATGGCGATGTGATCAGGGTGAATCCGGTGTATGACGGCACGGAAGATGCCACCCAAGGCGGGAGCTACACCTACAAGCAGCGATGGGCCAACGCGTTCATGGAGATCGACTTTGAGACCTCGGTGTGCCCCGCCGACAGCTTCCGCACACCCTTTGTGTTTCCCGCCGACCTCGACGGTGACGGTGAGACCGACTGGGTGGTGATGCGCTGCTCGGCTGCGGCAGGATACTACCACCGGGCGCAGGCCTACAAGAGCGACGGCACCTGTATGTGGACCATCGACTTCGGACCTAACCTCGACCCCGTGGCCGGACAAAACTGCATACTCAATGTCTATGACATCAACTGCGACGGAAAGGCCGAAGTGATCACCCGCACCTCTGACGGCACCCGATTTTGGAACAAGGCCGCCAACACGTGGGGCCTCTATGTGAAAGGCAGCACGACGGGCGATGTCGACGGCGACGGTATCATCGATTATACCAAGAGCACCACGCGCAACGCACCATATTATATGTCGGTGGTCAATGGCGAGACCGGCGAGGAGATGGACGTATGCGAACTGAACTATGCCGAGGTGCACGATGGCGTGGACAGCTATGGGCGAGACAACCGCGCCGACTACATGAACGACAGCGATGGCAAGGAATATGCCTTCATGACGGGCCATAACATCGTGACCTATGATGACGGCGTGCACCCGATGATCATGTCGGAGTGTCTCGTCAGGAGGGCCGACGACCAGTCACACCATAATTATGTGTTCGGGTTCACCTACGATTGGAACAACGGCGTGCCTTCCAACTGGCATCACAGCTTTACGTGGAGCCGCAACGACAAAACCCCTTGGCCGGCCGAGTTCCACCAGCTTCGCGGTGCCGATGTCGACGGCGACGGCCATGACGAGATGCTGCAGGGCGGCTATGGCGTGAACACCCGGAAAGGCATGGTGTTCTCTGCCGGCATCGGCCACGGCGACCGGTTCAGGGTGAGCGACCTCGACCCCACGCGACCCGGCATGGAGACCTATGCCATACAGCAGAGCGACCTGTTGGGACAGTTGGTCTATGACGCTGCCACGGGCAAGCATCTCAAGGAGTGGTACCTGCCCAATGTGACCGACGTGGGGCGTGGGGAGTGCATGGATATCGACTCCACACACTTGGGATATGAGGTCTATTCCACGATGGCCAACCTCTATGACATCAAGGGCAACGTGGTGCGCAGCGGGTCGACACCATTCCCTTATGAGGGCATCTGGTGGGACGGCGACCTCGGCCGCGAGCGACTGAGTACGCCGGGTGGCGACGGATACAGCACCAACGCGCAGATCGACAAGGACTATGGCGGCCGACTGGCCGAGTTCTCGCGCGAGTCGGGGTGGGTGACCCACTCCGAGTGGGCCAACCGCGCAGGCTTCTGGGGAGACATCACCGGCGACTGGCGCGAGGAGGTGGTGCTCATGAAGCAGAGCAACGACAAGGGTGCCACGGGCATCGTGGGATATACCACCGACATGTACACGCCGCACTCGATGTACTGCCTGATGGAAGACCCGCATTATCTGCTCGACTGTACGAGCCGCGGGTACTACCAGTCGCCCAACACATCATTCTATCTCGGTTACCAAATGCAGCGTGCGCCGCTGCCCGGCACGATGACCGCCGACCTGCGATGGCGCAAGGGAGGCGTATGGGACACTGCGTCATCCAATTTCGTGTCTTTCGACGGCAAGCAGTCGCAACCCTTCCAAAACGGCAAGAGCGTGATGTTCGACATCTCCGGCGATACCACGCAGGTCATCGCGCTGAACAGCACCGTGGAGCCGTCGAAGACCTATTTCATGGTTCCCAAGGAACACAGCTATACCCTCTCGGGCACGGGAGCCATCGGCGGCACGGGAGAGGTTTGGAAGAGTGAGCGCGGTGTGATGACACTCAACGCTAATATCGCCACCACGGGCAAGACCGTGGTCTCTAACGGCGTGCTGTACGTGAACGGTACGATCAGTGGTCCGGTGAGCCTGCGCGGATATGGGTCGCTCGGCGGCAAGACGACGATCAACGGCGACATAGACTTCGAGGGCTCGCACAACAGTGAGGGCTGCCGACTGCTTCCACAGGGCGTGATGACCTTTGGCAAGGGCATTGCCATCAATCATCAGGTCTATGACGAGGTGAGACTCGGCAACGGTACGGTAGACAAACTGGTGGTCAACGGCGACGTGACGATCACCGCCCCGCTGACGTTCATCGTCAATGCTGTTACCACCGACAACCGACAGCTCGCCGGAGATTACACGCTCGTAGAGGCTACGGGCACGGTGAGCGTGGCGCATGACAGCCTGCTCTCAGTCCGTTCGCTCGAGGGGCAGCCTTATACGCTCACTGTCGAGGGCGGCAAGGTGGTGCTCACCATCCCCGAGACGCGGGCCGCCGCCGAGGAGGTGCGGTGGAACGGTGCGGCCGGAGGCATGTGGGATTACCTCGCCAATAACTTCAAGGTGGGCGGCGAGACCACAAGTTTCGTGCAGAACGACAAGGTGGTGTTCGACGATGATGCCGAGACATTCACGCTTGCCATTGACCAAAAGATGATTCAGCGGGGCATGACGTTCGCCGGTTCCAAGACATACACGCTCAACGGGCGTGGCGGACTGTCGGGCGATGGCGCGCTGCTGAAAACGGGTTCGGGAGAGTTGGTCATCAATACCAAGGACAACGACTATACCGGGCAGACAGTCATCACCGGCGGTACGCTCACCGTGAGCGACCTTCAAGACACGGGTTATCCCAGCTCCATAGGGTCGGGCCTGCAAAACCTGAAGCTCTCGGGAGGTACGTTGAAGGTTGTTGCCGACAACGTGGCGACCAACCGCGGCATCGAGATTGCCGACACGGCGACGGTTGTCGTGGCCAACGGCAGCGGGTCGCTATCGCTCAAGGGATTGGTGACGGGGCCTGACGGCGTGCTGGTGAAGGATGGTCCGGGACAGCTCAACTTCACCTCGCCGGGACTGTACACCATGAAGTCGCTCGTGATGAGGAACGGTACACTGGCGCAAGGCAACAAGTCGGCCACCTTCGGTACCGTGCCGGTGAAGGCAGTAGGCGGTTCGAGCCGCATCAACCTGATAATGAACGGCAGCTATCCTTCGGTGGTTTACAATCATCCGACAGACATTGCCGAGGGCGCGGCACTCACCATCGGTGGCGGCAGCAACAGCAACCAGCGTGGGTATGTGCAGGGATCGTTCACGGGGAAAGGCTCATTGACCATTCCCGCCGGTGGAGTGAGATTCTATATCAACAGCGATTTCAGCGGTTTTGAAGGCACGCTCAACGTACAAGGTGCTACGGCGTTGCGCGAAAACGTGACCGATATGCGCAAGCTCGTGATGACGATGAGCAGCGGCTCGTCAGTATACCACATCAATGGGAGCTTTGTGGGTACCGCGGCCGCATTGCGTGTGGGTGCACTCTCAGATGCTGCCGGCGTGACAAGCTACCAGACGCTGCCCAAGTTTGGCGCATCCACGGAGTCGTGGGAGGTAGGGCACAACAACGCCGATGCCACCTATGGCGGCATGCTCACGGCCAAGGAAGTGGCCAAGGTGGGCATGGGCACATGGAACCTGACGGGGTCGGG
>DBQL01000116.1:0-588 GCA_002305235.1 Prevotella sp. UBA1395
GCCGCGGTGGCGGGAGCACCGGGATAAGGGATGAAGATGAAGTCGCCCTTCTTCAGCGCGTAGCCCTCGGCCTTCATCTCGGGGTTGGCAGTCATCAGCTCGGGGATGGTAATCCCGTATTTCTTGGCGATGCCGAAGAGGGTATCCTTCTTCTTCACCTTATACATGTCGCGCCATTTGCCCACCTGTGCCATCGCCGACGGGGCGAAAACCACGAGCCACGCAAACAGCAAATATCTCAAATATCTTCTCATTGACTTTATGTCATCATCGTTGGGATGATATTGCAAAAATACAAAAAAACTTCAATCTCATGGCCATAAATGTATAAAAAACTCATGATAAGGCATCTTTTTCATGGAAAGAAAAACATTTTCATGCAAAAATCGTTATCTTTGCATAATTAAGTTTTTGCCAAATGAACATCCTTTCGTGCATCTCCACAACCCTCCTGCTCATGGCATCGCTATGGGTCAAGGCACAGACCGCATACCCCACGGTATCGCCTACGGCCACCTATACCGACAGCGACGGCAACCCACAGACCGAGAGCAGCATCTCCGAGTCGGCCCCGCTCACCGTGACCTT
>DBQL01000116.1:601-1066 GCA_002305235.1 Prevotella sp. UBA1395
CAGCGTGACAACCCTTATCTGCTGCGCTACGAGAAGGAGACGACCTATACTTTCACCGAGGCGGGCACCCATTTGGTGGAGCTTTGGGCCACGTTCACGCAGGGCACCGACTCGGTGACCTATACCAACGACTATTGGACCACCGAGGGACAGCCCATCAGCGTGTCTATCGCCGAGAGCAAACTCGAGATGCCCAATGCCTTTTCGCCCAACGGCGACGGCATCAACGATATCTACAAGGCCAAGGACGGCTACCAAAGCCTCGTGGAATTCAAGGCTACCATCTTCAACCGGTGGGGGCAGAAGATCTACTCTTGGACCGACCCCGCGGGCGGATGGGACGGAAAATTCCACGGCAAAGACGTGAAGCAGGGCGTGTACTTCGTGCTGGTGAAGGCCAAAGGTGCCGACGGGCGCACGTTCAGCATACGCCGAGACGTGAACCTGCTGCGCGGATTCACCGAG
>DBQL01000116.1:1191-2661 GCA_002305235.1 Prevotella sp. UBA1395
CAGGAATGGATCGACGTGCTCGGGGCAAGAGTGCACAACCTCAAAAACGTGGACGTGAGAATACCCCGCAACTCGCTCACGGTCATCACCGGACTGTCGGGGTCGGGCAAGTCGTCGCTGGCCTTCGACACCATTTTTGCCGAGGGACAGCGCCGATACATCGAGACTTTCTCGGCTTACGCCCGCAATTTCCTCGGGAACATGGAGCGACCCGACGTGGATAAGATCACCGGTCTCAGTCCGGTGATCAGCATCGAGCAGAAGACCACCAACAAGAANNACGGCATACAGCTATATGAGCGGCGAGAAGATGGTGAAATATACCGAGGAACAGGTCATCGACATGATTCTCACCCACTATGCCGACCGACCCATCTATATCCTCGCACCACTCGTGCGACAGCGCAAGGGACATTATCGCGAGCTGTTCGAGAGCATGCGACGCAAAGGTTACCTCTACATCCGGGTGGACGGCGAGGTGAAAGAGATTGTGCGCGGCATGAAGGTGGACCGATATAAAAACCACAACATCGAGGTGATCATCGACAAACTCAAGGTGCAGGGCAAGGACGACGAACGGCTCAAACGCAGTGTGCAGACCGCCATGAAGCAGGGCGACGGCGTGATCATGATCATGGACAAGGACTCCGGAGAGGCCCGCAACTTCTCCAAAAGGCTCATGGACCCCGTCACAGGCATATCCTACGGCGAGCCGGCACCCAACATTTTCTCGTTCAACTCGCCCGAAGGCGCATGCCCTCACTGCAAGGGACTGGGCTATGTGAGCGAGATCGACATGAAGAAGGTGATTCCCGACAACAAGCTGAGCATTCGCGAGGGTGCCATCGCGCCACTCGGAAAATACAAGAACCAGATGATTTTCTGGCAGATCGAGGCCATACTCAAGAAGCATGACTATGACCTGAAGACTCCGTTCAAAGACCTCTCGCCCGAGGCGGTGAATGAGATCATGAACGGGTCGATAGAGAATGTGCGCATCGACAAGGATGTGGTGCACACCTCGAGCGACTATTTCGTGGCCTTCGACGGCGTGGTGAAATACCTGCGCACGGTGATGGAGACCGACGACTCGGCCGCGAGCCAGAAGTGGGCGGCACAGTTTCTCGCCGACACCGAGTGCCCGGAGTGTCACGGCATGAGGCTCAAGCGCGAGTCGCTGGCCTATAAGATGTGGGACAGGAATATCTCTGAGGTGGCCAATCTCGACATGGGCGACCTCAAAGACTGGCTCGACCACGTGGAGGAACACCTCGAACCGCAACAGCAGAAGATTGCCCACGAGATCGTGAAAGAGCTGCGCACCCGCGTGAACTTTCTCTTGGAGGTGGGCCTCGACTATCTGTCGCTCAACCGTCGGGCGGCCTCTCTCTCGGGCGGCGAGAGCCAACGCATCAGGCTCGCCACGCAAATCGGCTCGCAACTGGTCAACGTGCTCTATATCCTCGACGA
>DBQL01000116.1:2705-3487 GCA_002305235.1 Prevotella sp. UBA1395
GAACACGACGAGGATATGATGCGCGCCGCCGACTGGATCATCGACATCGGGCCGCGCGCCGGCCGCAAGGGTGGCGAGGTGGTGTTTCAAGGCACTCCCCACGAGATGCTGCACACACACACCATCACCGCCGATTACCTCAACGGGCAGCGCGCCATCGAGATTCCCGAGCATCGGCGCAAGGGCAACGGAAAAAGCATCACTCTCTTCGGCGCACGCGGCAACAACCTGAAACACGTCGATGTGGAGTTTCCGCTTGGCACGCTTACGGTGGTCACGGGCGTGTCGGGGTCGGGAAAGTCGACGCTCATCAACGAGACCCTGCAGCCCATTCTATCGCAACATTTCTACCGCTCGCTGAAAAAACCCATGCCCTACGACCGCATCGAGGGCATCGACAACATCGACAAGGTGGTCGACGTGGACCAGAGTCCCATCGGCCGCACGCCACGGTCGAACCCCGCCACCTATACCGGGGTGTTCTCAGACATCCGCACGCTCTTCGTGGGACTGCCCGAAGCGAAGATCCGAGGCTACAAGCCCGGACGCTTCTCGTTCAACGTCAAGGGTGGCAGATGTGAGACCTGCGGCGGCAACGGCTACAAGACCATCGAGATGAACTTCCTGCCCAACGTGCTGGTGCCCTGCGAGGTGTGCCACGGCAAACGATACAACCGCGAGACATTGGAGGTGAGGTACAAGGGAAAATCGATTGCCGATGTGCTCGACATGACCATCAACCAAGCGGTGGAGTTCTTTGAGAACGTGCCCACCATCCTGCC
>DBQL01000116.1:3498-3800 GCA_002305235.1 Prevotella sp. UBA1395
CTCTCGGGCGGCGAGAGCCAGCGCGTGAAGCTCGCCACCGAACTGGCCAAACGTGACACGGGCAAGACGCTCTATATCCTCGACGAGCCTACCACGGGTCTGCACTTCGAGGACATACGCATACTCATGGAGGTGTTGCAGAAACTTGTGGACCGCGGAAACACGGTGCTCATCATCGAGCATAACCTCGATGTGATCCGACTGGCCGACCATATCATCGACATCGGACCGCAAGGCGGTCGTGGTGGTGGCGAAGTGCTGGCCACCGGCACGCCCGAGGAGGTGAAAAAAAGCAAGCGAGG
>DBQL01000234.1:0-5932 GCA_002305235.1 Prevotella sp. UBA1395
CCCACCCCGGTGACCATTGCCACCGGCAGCGTCCAGTTTTTGATGAATTTGATAGCGTCCATAAATGTGTCGGTTGTTGCGCGGCCGCATCGTCAGAATGGTCAGACACGCCGCTTGCCGTCACAAATTTACATAATATTTTGCAAACGCAAAAGGAAAACCTGTCAATATCCTCAAAAATAAGTGCCATTCTACACCGAAAATTCGCACGCACGCCATCGCCCGCCGATCTTGGTCGTCGGCGGAGCATGCCGTGGGCACTTGAATGATGATGGGTGACCGTTGCGCGCGGGCACTCAGAGGATGCGGCCCACGAGCGACAGTTTCAGCACGGGATACACGCTCACCTTTTCCACTATCTTGGAAAGGTCGTTATCGCCATCGCTCCATTTGTCGGTGGGTACCTCCTGCCCGTCCTGCATCACCTTGGGTTTGCCATGGAAATGGCAGCCCAACTCAAATCGCGCGCCGATGCGATGCTTGGGCACGAGGCGTCCGAATCCGAGGCCAAGATAGGGCCGGAAGCCCGACACTTCTATGTTGCCGCGCAAGTCGCCATTGTCGTCGAAGGTGAGATTGTAGTCGTCGAGCGCCGCCACGATGCTTCCGCGGGCCTCGGGATTGGCTCTGAGATAGGCCTCCACCTCGTCGCTATGGCCCGTGACATCGCACAACTCCTTGCCGCCAAAAGAGAAACCGGCGGCAAGAAAGAACTTGCCCCGCGAACCGAAGGGATAGCAGTGGGCCTTGAAATCGAACGTGGTACGCGCAAGATTACCCTCCACCTCCACTTCGCCCAGCGGGACAGTGGTCGATGAATAAGTGGCCGTGCCCACGTCGATATCACCCTTTATCTTGATGCCCGGCACGACATTCATGCCCATTCCGAACTCCAAGTAGGCAGTAAGCGGCGCGCCCACGCTCACACTGATGCCCTCTGTTCCCGCGCCTACGCTCAGGCCGACTCTGTTAAACACACTGTAAAACTGCTGTTGGGCGGACATTCCCATACAGGCAACCACGAGTCCGCACATCATCAAAAATCGTTTCATACCGTTTCATTGAGGTTAATACTGTATTTCAGGTCTCATTTTTGCAAATATAAGCAAACTTTTTGAATGTCGGTGCCTGTCAGACGAAAAAAAAAGTCGGGTGCCGCCAACGACCGTTTGCCCCGCCGACGGTTGGCAGGCATGGCACTGACGGCGAGTGGAAAACTATGCTTTCTGTCAAAAAAAAAGCACGGATTTTAACATTTCAAAATCTGAAATCTACGCGTCAAGACAGCCTTGCCGAAGGGCTTGAACCATAGATTATTGCAGAAAACCACCTGTCGGAACTCCCCATACACCCGCTTTCGCTCGCGAAAAAGCCCCTTTCGTCGCGCCATTACATTGCTTTCGCCGTGCCAAAAGGCCCTAATCCGGGCGCGAAAAGACAGCAATCGCACAGCCGTGGCACGAGAAAATCCGGACAAAGGGGATTAAATATACATAACGAACTGATTATTAACACGTTACAAACATGGTTCATTTTGGCCGTATTTGCGAGTCATCGTCTGCCCGGTGGAGAATACGGCAAAACGGCGAAGGCTTTTGTCAAGAAAAAATCTATCGATTATTATCCCTCGGGCAGCAGTATGCCGCGGGGCGCGGGCGCGGTGCCGGGAGCTCACGGCGGCCTCGTGCCTGCGGGTTGTGGCACGGAAGCGCGGCCCGGAAAAAGAAAACGGTCTGCCGTGCCGCCTCGCAGGGCAGGCACGGCAGACCGTTACCGATGGCACGGTGCAAGGGTCACATCACCCCTATCCAGCGCAAGATGTCATTGAGATTGGCCACCACCATGAGCAATATCAAGATGGAGATGCCTACATACTCGGCCCTGATCATGAACGTTTCGGAGGGTTTGCGGCGCGTGACGATCTCATAGAGCAGGAAAAGCACGTGTCCGCCGTCCAAGGCGGGGATGGGCAGAATGTTCATGAAGGCAAGGATGATGCTCAGGAAAGCCGTCATCTTCCAGAACATATACCAGTCCCACGTCGATGGGAAGAGACTTCCGATGGAGCCAAAGCCACCGAGACTCTTCGCCCCGTCGGCCGTAAAGACATACTGCATGTCGCTCACGTAGCCCGAAAGCACGTCCCATCCGTATTTCACGCCGGCGGGGAAGCTCTCCCAGAAACCATAGCTCACGTGCGTGGTCTTGCTCTCATACATCTTCATGAAGCCCGCGGCGGTGAAGCCCAACTTGAGGTTCTCGCTGAGGGTGGCCTTCAATGTGTCGACCTTGGTAGAGCCGGCCTTGGCCACAGTGAGGGTGATGGTGCGCAGTTTGATACTGTCTTTGCGCGTGGTGACGGCCGAAAGCTGGTCTTCTATGCGCCCTATCTCGTTGGCAAACTCGTTGTACGAGTCGATAGACTTGCCGTCGACAGAGAGTATTTGGTCGCCCTTCTGCAGTCCGAGCCGGCTTGCCGGGGTGACGATGGAGTCTTTGCTACCCTCGGCCACGGGCATCATCCGGTATACAGAGTCGATCACGGCCGGCATGAACGGCGATAAGAACTGGGGCGTAGACTTGAGCATGTCGAGCAGGTTGAGGTCGCCCGGCAGCTCGATGCGCATCTGCCTGCCGTCACGAATGATGTCGGCATACTCGGCCTTGGAGATGTCACGATAAACGTCGGCATTGAACTCGCGGAACTCTCCGAGGTTGGTGCCCAAGAGAATGTCGCCGTCTTGGAACCCGAGCTTCTTGGCCTCGGTGTTAAACTTCATGCCCAACGAAATGTCTTTCATGGCCACGTAGCTCTCGCCCCAGTGGTACATGATCATCGAATAGATGAACAGGGCGAGCACAAAGTTGACCGCCACGCCGGCCACCATGATGATGAGTCGCTGCCACGCGCTCTTGGTGCGAAACTCCCAAGGCTGCGGGTCGCGCTTCATCTGCTCGGTATCCATGCTCTCGTCAATCATTCCCGCAATCTTACAATAGCCTCCCAAGGGCAGCCAGCCCATGCCATACTCCGTCGAACTGTTCTTGGGCTTGAAGCTGAAGAGCTTGCCGCGCCACTTGCCGACGCTGACATCGAAGAACACGAAGAACTTTTCAACCCTGACACCAAAGAGCTTGGACGCCAAGGCATGACCGCCCTCGTGGAGCAATACTAACAATGATATGGACAGAACGAACTGCAGGAACTTGATGATAAATATTTCCATAAATAGAAGTTGATGATTAAAGCCTCACCCCCGACCCCTCTCCCGCAGAGAGACAAGCCTTTACCGGCAAGGGCAGGAGTGTTGAAAATACGAATGGTTTGTAGACGGCCTCTTCTTGTAGGGTTTGCCCTTATCCTCCGGTTGAGTAGCTTGGGTGAGGATAGTCGGACATATTATTCCCCTCCCTGCGGGGGAGGGGTTGGGCAAGAGGATTTTATTGATGAATGAATTGTGTCGCTATTTCCCGGGCCTCACGGTCTGTTTGCAGGTAAACGTCTAAGTCGGGACTCTTGTCAAACGGTGTGGCGGTCATGGTTTTCTCGATGATTTCGGCCATGCCGAGGAACGAACACTCGCCCCGGCGGAATGCCGCATTGGCCACTTCGTTGGCCGCATTGAGAATGCAGGGCATGTTTCCGCCCCGGCTGATGGCCTCGTAGGCAAGGGCGAGACAGCGGAATTTCTCCACGTCGGGACGATAAAACTCCAGCGTCGAGGCCTTGAACAAGTCTAAACGCTCGCCTTGGAGCGTGAGCCTTTGGGGGTAAGAGAAGGCGTATTGTATGGGCAGGCGCATGTCGGGAACGCCCAGCTGCGCCTTCACCGCACCGTCCATGAACTGCACGCCGCTATGCACGATGCTCTGTGGGTGTATCAACACCTGAATCTTCTCGGCCGGAACGCCAAACAACCATTTGGCTTCCATCACCTCAAACCCCTTGTTCATCAGCGTCGCCGAATCGATGGTGATCTTCGCGCCCATATCCCACGTGGGGTGACGGAGGGCATCGGCGGCCGTGACGGTGGCGAGCTGCTCGTGCGAGAAAAGTCGGAACGGACCGCCCGAACAGGTCAACAGGATCTTGTCCACCTCGTTCATGTCTTCGCCGACGAGGCTTTGGAAGATGGCACTGTGCTCCGAATCGACGGGCAACAGGTCTACATGATACTGACTCACGAGGTTCAGCATCAGCTCGCCGGCCACCACAAGCGTCTCCTTGTTGGCCAAAGCGATCTTCTTGCCGGCCTTGATGGCGTGAATGGTGGGTACCAATCCCGAGAAGCCCACCATCGAGGCGAGCACGATATCGATGGGTCCGGCCTCGACAATCTGGTTCAACGCCTCGGCGCCGGCATAGACCTTGATGTGAGGTTTGTCGGCCAAGAGGCTCTTCAAACGGTCGTAATGCTGCTCGTTGGCAATCACCACGCAGTCCGGATTGAATTGTCGGGCCTGCTCGGCGAGCTTCTCCACGCTGTTGTTCGCGGTAAGACAGTAGGCCTCATAGTGGTCGGGATGCTGTGCGATGACATCCAGAGCCTGTGTCCCTATGGAGCCTGTGCTGCCAAGAATACATATCTGCTGTTTTTTCATTGCGCTTTGTTCATTTGCTGTTTGCGACGGCTACGCTCACAGATCGAGCAGTCCGTCGGGTATGTCCATGATGATGACACGCTTGTCTTTGTCCACATCGGCAATCATGTCGGCGCCTGCCGGGACGAGCAGTTCGTTGCCCTCGTCGGTCGACAAGACGAAAAGCGTGTTGATGGTAGACTCGTCCACATGGGTGATGGTGCCCACCGGGCGGTGCGACGCGTTGTCGATGACCTGATAACCCACGATCTCCGACCATGTCAACCGAGCCTCGGCGGCCTCGCCATGTGCCCTCGGGAAATAGACATCGCAGCCGGTAAGCTCTCGCGCCCGGTCGTCATTGTCGATGTCTTCAAACTTCATCAGGGCTATTTCGTCACTCCGAAACCGGTATTCCTCCATGAAAAACGGAACGAGGATGCCGTCTATCTCCAACAGAAGATAATCGGCATCCACCACGTCGAAAATATCGTCACTGAACTGAAACGATATTTCGCCCTTGACACCATGCGGTTTTCCGAGGCGTCCTATCTTGTATACGTCTTCTTTCTTAATCATCGACACGTCGTATCTTGGCCCCGAGGCTGTTCAAACGATGCTCGATATCCTCGTAGCCGCGGTCTATCTGGGCGATATTCGCGATACGACTCACCCCGTCGGCACTCAATGCCGCGATGAGCAATGCTATTCCGGCGCGGATGTCGGGGCTTGTCATCCTACCCGCACGAAGCGTGATTCGACGGTCTTGCCCCACCACAACGGCCCGGTGTGGGTCGCAAAGGATGATCTGAGCACCCATGTCTATGAGCTTGTCGACAAAGAAAAGGCGACTCTCAAACATCTTTTGGTGGATGAGAACAGAGCCTCTTGCCTGTGTCGCCACCACGAGAAGCACCGACAAAAGGTCGGGGGTGAGACCCGGCCAAGGGGCATCCGCCAAAGTCATGATGGTGCCATCGATGAACGAGTCGATGATATAATGACTCTGGTGGGGGATGAGAATGTCGTCGCCTTCGACCTTGATTTTCACGCCAAGACGGCGGAATGCATCGGGAATGACACCGAGATCCTTGAGCGATACGTCCTTGATCCGCACACCACTGCCTACCATTGCCGCCATGCCTATGAATGAACCCACCTCGATCATATCAGGTAACAGTCGGTGCTCCGCGCCGTGAAGCGCCTGCACGCCGACAATAGTGATGAGGTTACTACCTATCCCACTGATGCCCGCTCCCATCGCATTGAGCAGATGGCACAGCTGTTGGATGTAAGGTTCGCATGCGGCATTGTAGATGGTGGTGACGCCTTGGGCCATCACCGCGGCCAT
>DBQL01000234.1:6016-7140 GCA_002305235.1 Prevotella sp. UBA1395
TCAAGCCTCCGTCGCCCTATCTTGTCGCCTCCGGGCTTGGCCACAGTGGCCTTTCCGAAGCGCCCGAGAAGCGGCCCTATCATCAGCACCGAGCCTCTGAGCGAGGAGCATTTCTCAACGAACTCGATGCTGTCGAGATAGTCGAGGTTCAGCTCATCGGACTGAAAGGTATAGTCGTTGCGGCCGTTTCGCGTCACCTTCACGCCGATATCGACAAGCAACTTGATGAGGTTGTTCACGTCGAGGATATCGGGGATGTTAGTGATTCGCACCTTTTCGTCGGTGAGCAAGGTGGCACAGATCACCTCCAAAGCCTCATTCTTGGCGCCTTGTGGCGTGATGGTGCCGTGCAGTTGGTGTCCGCCTTCGATAATGAATGACTCCATGCTTATCTTCTTTTACGCTTTTTCTCGGTTTCCTGCGCCACGATCTTGTCAAATTTGAACTTCGCAAGGTCGAGCTGTACCACCCCGTCGGTGTATCTCGCGAGGTCATCGGCCACCTTTTCGTCACTGTATCCGTGACTCCATTGCATGAGATCGCGCTTCATCTGGTTCGCGGCGAGCCTCACAAGGGCATCTTGTTCCTTGCCGGCAGGCATGGTCTTGAGCTTCTCGAAGATATCGAACAGCATGCGGCCATAATGTCTTACCGGTATGCGCTGCATGGGATAGCTCATGGGTTCGGGCTTGGCCGAGATGGTCTTGGCCTGCGATACGTCGTAAGGCCAATCGATATCGAGCTTGAAATCGCTCATCAGCGCCAAGTGATCCCATAGCTTCTGCTTGTAGTCGGCACTCTCCTTGATCTGCGGAAACATGCGTTCCATCGTGACAATGATGGTCTCTGCGCAGCGTTGGCGTTCAGCTTTGTCGGTCAGACTCAAAGCATGGTTGACCATATTCTGCACTTCTCGGCCGTATTCCGGCAACACAAGAGCCTCGCGTTGGGTGTTGTAATCTAATCCGTCTATATTCATAATGTCAATAAGGATGCCTCCCCCGACCCCTCCGATGGGAGGGGAGTGCCAACAAGAAGGCCGGGCACAATGTGTTAAAAAAGGGCTTTCCGCCACATCTCCTGTTGACCGGAGGGTGGCCATCCATTCAAAAGCAGTTGCCGGC
>DBQL01000234.1:7252-10230 GCA_002305235.1 Prevotella sp. UBA1395
TTGGCCACGAAATCCTTGAGGTAGAACGGCACGAAATAGGCCACATCCTCAAACCGTTCCTCCGCCAACCGCTTCTCCGCAAGCGGCATCATCTGCTTGGCAAGAGGTTCCACACCCTCGATAAACCGCGCGTTGGGATGGGCGATGGCCTCCTTACACTTCAGCGCGCCGTTGCCAAAGAAGTAGACCGGCTGTCTGTCGAGATACTCGCGATAGGTCTCTCCGTCCACCACATCGGCGTGGATGGGCCGTATTTCCTTGAGCGAGCGGTCGAAAATCTGCGCGTAAACCTCCATGCGACGGGCGTCGAGCATGGGGCAGAGCAGCGCGTTCTCCTCCTCGATCCGCTCCGAAAGGAGCACCGGCGTGCACAGCAGTTCAAGCGTGGGCACGGCGATGAGCTTCACGCCCCTGCCATAACAGATACCCTTGGCCATCGACACGCCTATGCGCAACCCGGTGTACGAACCGGGACCGCAGCTCACCGCCACGGCGTCCAAGGGTATGGCATGGTTGTCTACAAACGAGAGCGCCTCGTCAACAAACGCTCCGAGTCGCTCGGCATGGTTCGGGCCGGAATGGTCTTCCTGTTCAAAGATACACCCGCCATCCTCGCTGACGGCCACGGAACACACGTTGGTGCTCGTCTCTATGTGCAAAATGCAAGACATATTCTATCTGAATGCGTTAAATACATTAATCTTAATAAAATGCAAATTTACTCTTTTTTCCCGCAATTCTTATTACTTTTGCAAAAATTTAACTGAAAGAAGCTATGATACAATCCATGACAGGGTACGGCAAATCGGTCGTGATCTACAAGGAAAAGAAAATCAACGTAGAGGTGAAGTCGCTCAACAGCAAGACCCTCGACCTCTCCGCACGCATCGCGCCACTGTATCGTGAGAAGGAAATGGAGATCAGGCAGATGGTTGCCGCGGCTCTGAACAGGGGCAAAGTAGACTTTTCTATCTGGGTAGAGAAAGACGCGTTGATCGACGCCACACCCATCAACACTGCCTTGGTGGAGAATTATTACCAACAGATCAAGGCCATCTCGGCCAAAACGGGAATCCCCGAGCCTGCCGACTGGTATGCCACTTTGCTCCGCATGCCCGACGTATTGCTCAAGACCGAAAGCGAGAAGCTCGACGAGGAGGAATGGAACGCCGTGCGACAGGCCGTCGACATGGCGCTCGACGAGTTGCTGAAATACCGCCGACAGGAGGGTGCCGCATTGGAAAAGAAGTTCCACGAGAAGATCGATAATATCGAGCGACTGCTCAAATCGATAGAACCTTTCGAGGCCGCAAGGGTGCCGAAGATCAGAGAGCAGATCGTCAAGGGGCTTGAGCAGATACCCGAGGCCGACTATAACAAGAACCGCTTGGAGCAGGAACTGATCTACTATATCGAGAAACTCGATATCAACGAGGAGAAACAACGTCTCGCACAACATCTCAAATACTTCCGCGAGACAATGGCAGAAAACATCCCCGTGGGCAAGAAACTGGGATTTATCGCACAAGAGATGGGACGAGAGATCAATACCACCGGCTCGAAAAGCAATCAGGCAGAGATGCAAAACATCGTGGTGCAGATGAAAGACGAGCTGGAACAAATCAAGGAACAGGTGCTCAACGCACTGTAATGAGGGAGGGCGAGAATAAAAAGCCTCACCCCCAACCCCTCCCCGAAAGGGAGGGGAGTAATCACTTTCAAGGGGTTTTCAAGCAGGAGATGCTCCCCACGGGGTATGCCGATTGGAATCACGAGCGATGGGTTAAGAGATTAGTAAGACATGAGGGGCTCCCCACGGGGCATGCCGATGGTGGAGGAGGAAAACATTTTCAAGAATAGACATACAAGAGATTTATGCAAGACGACAATAGAACGAATGGCGCATGCGGACGCGAATCGAACGCTCATGCCGCTCCAAAGGCCAAACTCATCATCTTCAGTGCACCGAGCGGAAGTGGGAAAAGTACTATCGTGAACTATCTCATGAAGGAGCATCCCGAACTGAAACTGGCCTTTTCCATATCGTGTACCAGCAGGGCACCACGAGGCACGGAACGCCACGGCGTGGAATACTTCTTTTTGTCGCCCGAGGAATTCAAGGCGAAAATTGCCCGAGACGAGTTTCTCGAGTATGAGGAGGTCTATCCCGACCGCTTCTACGGCACGCTGAAAGCGCAGGTTGAAAACCAGTGCGAGGCCGGACAAAACGTGGTTTTCGACGTGGATGTGAAGGGCGGATGTAACATCAAGCAGCACTATGGCGACCGCGCGCTGAGCGTGTTCATACAACCTCCGTCGGTCGAGGAGCTGCGCCGCCGCCTCGAAAGTCGTGCCACCGATGCCCCGGAGGTGATCGAGCAACGGCTGGCCAAGGCCGAATATGAGCTGACCTTTGCCCCGCAGTTCGACCGCATCGTTGTCAACGATGACCTCGCCACGGCGCAGGCCGAGGCCCTGAAGATCGTTGCCGACTTCTTGGGAATATAGTTTCCGACCTATCATGCGATGCCGTTTCGCGCGACGCGTGATAGGGTGTGAGACCGCAAGCACCCTTCTCTTCATCATTCCGCGGCGCCATTGTTCTCGCCGCGTGACACAACCCCAACTCCGAAACCCATGAGTAGCCGCAACACCACCACCCCACCGCCGGCCCGCCACACCGGCCACGGCGCACAGCCACGGCGCACAGGCATCTTCGGCGGGAGCTTCAACCCCATCCACACGGGCCATATCTCATTAGCCTTGCAACTGCTCGAGCGGGCAAGGTTAGACGAAATATGGTTCATCGTCTCGCCGCTCAACCCCTTCAAGCAGTCGGCCGGCGACCTGCTCGACGACGACCTGCGCCTGCAACTCACCCGTCGCGCGCTCGCGCCCCACCCCCGCCTCACGGCCTCCGACTACGAGTTCAGGCTGCCCAAGCCCTCATACATGTGGGTCACACTGTCGCATCTCAG
>DBQL01000234.1:10236-17621 GCA_002305235.1 Prevotella sp. UBA1395
CGCAATACATCCTCCAACATTACGAGCCGGTGGTCTATCCGCGACGCGGATTTCCCGTCGACGCGGCCTCGCTGCCACCGGGCGTGAGCCTTGTCGACACGCCGCTCTACGATATCAGCAGCACCGAGATACGCCGGCGGGTGGCGCACGGCGAACCGATAGACGAATGGGTGCCGCCCGAAATCGTCGATGCCGTGACCGTCTATTACCGCCATCACGATACGCCCGCACCCGACAACGCCTCGGGCGACAAAACAGGAAATTCTCAATGAAAAGATTTGAACATCTTGTTCAAATCGCTGTCACACGCCCGTTTTCCCACCCGAAGATGGAAAAACGGGCCAAAAACAGCGATTTTTAAAACATTAATAATCAGTAACTTGTAAAAAATTGACATACCGACGTCTTGCGATTACTATCCATTCGCGTCGCGATTACTATCCATTCGTCTCGCGATCGCTATCTTATCGCTCGACGATTTGGCCTTCATGCCTGATGAAAAACTGCCGAAAAACAGTTGAAACACGCCTTTTTCGACAAAAATTCGTGATTTTGTCGACATAACATCTCATACGAATGGCCATTTCTCCCAATTTCAGAGCCCCCTCGGTTTCTATGGGATGGCATTAAAAATGATGAACCATCTTTACAAAACCACATTGGAAATCACACAAAACGACAGGCCGAAAAAAAGCCAAACACGCTTGGGAATCCTCAAAAAAGCACGTCACGATTTGCAAAAACACGCAGCCCGGCACCCGTCTCCGATGACCTGACGGCCGACAGCGGCATCCTCCCCGACAGCCGACAGCCGTCGCCACGATGGCCCGCACGATGTTAATTTCGCCTTTTGTGCATGGGTTTTCACGCAAATTATGCTATTTTTGCAGTAGATAAGCAACAGACGCGCATGAGCAATTGGATGAGAATGGCCCGATGGCTACTGAAACCCATCACGACAAACCGGCGGTTTTTCGTGACGATGTACATTTTAGGGGTGTTGTGTGCCGTGCTCACCCTGCCACAGACCAAGCAGGCCAAGCTCTACGACAACCTCTTCAGCGAACTGTTTCTCGACCTCTATCTCGCCTGCATAGCCCTCACCATCATTCCCCGCAAGATACGGGCATGGGTGCGCATGCTGGCCTATGCCCTGCTCTACTCGGTGGCCATCATCGATGTCTACTGTTTCTGGAAGTTCGGATCGACCATCACCCCCACCATGTTGCTGCTCGTGAGCGAGACCGACAGCCGTGAGGCGGGCGAGTTTCTGCGCACCTACCTCAATGCCGACGTGATATTCTCGCCCTTGCAATGGATCTTGCTGCTCATGCTCGCACACCTCGCTTGGAAGCTGCGACACACCTTGTTGCGCATGCTCGACCTGCGACAGCGCATGGTCATCAGGCTCAGACAGAAGCGGCTCAGACTCTTCTTGGCCAAGGTGCGCGCGCCGCTCTTCATGGCCGCGGGCACCGCCGCAATGCTCGTGGCTGGCATATTCTTCGGCCTCAACAACAAGGTGGGCATGACACGGCTCATGACCGCCAAGACCATTGGCAGCGTGGAGCACATCCTTACGGAGAAAGACCACGCCCAATTCTACCTGCCCGTCTACCGGTTGGCGTTCAGCGTGTACAGCAATGCCCTTGCCGCCAAACAGATAGACCGATGTATCGTGGCCGTGGAACGGGCCAAGGTAGACTCCTGTTCCTATCGCTCGCCCAACATCGTGCTCATCATCGGCGAGAGCTACGGCAAGGTGCACTCGCAGCTTTACGGTTACAGGCTCAACACAACACCGCGCCAAGTGAAGCGCGAGGACAGCGGACTGCTCACCAAATTCTCTGACGTGGTGAGCTGCTGGAACCTCACCAGCTTCGTGTTCAAGAACATCCTGTCGATGCATGTCGTCGGGCAGAAGGGCGAATGGTGCGACTATCCGCTCTTCCCGGCGCTGTTCAAGAAGGCCGGCTATCAGGTAACCTTCCTCACCAACCAGTTTCTGCCACAGGCCAAGGAGGCTGTCTACGACTTCTCGGGAGGCTTTTTCCTCAACAATCCCACGCTCGCCGAGGCACAGTTCGACCTGCGCAACGACGAGCTGCATCGCTTCGACGACGGGCTGCTCGGCGATTATGACCGGTTCGTCGAAGAGGGTAAGATCAGCGACGACAAGCCCAACTTCATCGTCTTTCACCTCATCGGCCAACATGTGAACTACCGCACGCGATGCCCCAACGACCGACGCGTGTTCGGAGCCGAGGCTTACGAGGAGAGCCGACCGGAGCTGGACAACTACCGAAGGAGAATCATCGCCGACTATGATAATGCCGTGCGCTACAACGACTCTATCGTCGACGCCATCTGCAAGCGTTTCGAGAACAAGGATGCCGTGGTGATTTACATGCCCGACCACGGCGAAGAGTGCTACGAGCCGGGGCGCGACTTCATCTGTCGCAACCACAGCGCGGCCATCGACTGGCCGTTGGCACACTATGAGTTTGAGGTGCCCTTCTGGATATACTGCTCGCATCGATACGCCGTGAAACATCCCGAGGTGTTCAAGGCCATCAAGGATGCCAAGGACCGACGATTCATGACCGATGCCCTGCCGCATCTCATGGTGTGGCTCGGAGGCATAGCCACCAAGGATTACAATCCCCGATACAACATACTCTCGCCCGAATACGACGAGATGCGGCCCCGGATTCTCAAAAATTCGGCCGACTATGACAAGCTGCGCGATGCCGCAAAGCCCAAGCGACAAACCCCCGACAGTGCGCCGACGATGCCCGATTCTAAAGAGAGGGTGGCCATGAGGGCGACCCGCAGATAACCCGAGACGACAAAACGGGCATGCAAGAGCCATGCCGACAACACGCAATACCCCACCACCGAAACATGGAAATAAAACTCAATCAAGACTTGTTGACCCGTGCCGAATGCAATGTGCTCAGAGGACTCGCCATCCTCGGCATTGCCCTGCACAACTATTGCCACTGGCTCAACCCCATTATCAAGGAGAATGAATACCAGTTTTTCAGGCGAAACGCAGACTGGTTTGCACAGGTGATGGGCACACCCGACGCACTGTTGCCCCTCCATCTGCTCTCGTATTTCGGCCATTATGGCGTGCCTATCTTCCTGTTCCTGAGCGCATACGGATTGGAAAAGAAATACGGTACGGCGTTCTGCCCCTCACCGCGGGCAACAGACCGACCGGGGGCAGGCACCGACTCCGGGCCGGCGGCCATGCATGGGGCGGCCGACTCCGCTTCGCGGGGAGCATCGGGATGGGCTTCCCTGTGGCAGTTCATACGCTACCACTATCTCAAACTCTTCAAGATGATGGTCGTCGGACTGATGTGTTTCACCTTCGTCGATGCCATCACGCCCGGCCGATGGCATTACACCGTGGTGCAGATCGTGGCCCAACTGGGACTGTTCAACAATCTATTGCCCGACCCCGACCGCAACATCTGGCCCGGACCATATTGGTATTTCGGACTGATGATGCAGCTCTATATCGTCTATCGCGTGCTGCTCTATCGCCGTCACTGGGCGTTTACCGCCGGACTGATGCTCGTCTGCACCCTGCCCCAGCTCATGATGGACCCCGAAGGCGAGCTGATCAACCGGTACAGATACAACTTCATGGGTGGCATGCTGCCCTTCGGCTTCGGACTGTTGTATGCCCGTTTCGGCGAGAAGATTATCCTCACCAACCTCAATGCCTTGGGCACGGTGGTGTCGTTCGTGTTCTGTTCGTTCCTCATCATGGGCATGAGCGACAGCTTCTTTTGGTGGAACGTCGTGCCGGCGATGGTCTGTGTCGCCGCGATCTACTTCGTCAAGCTCTTCAAAGTCTTTGCACACGTGCCGGCAATGGGCGCGGTGTTCAGACGAATGGAATGGGTGGGCAAGATCTCCGCGGCCCTGTTTGTCATCCATCCCGTGGTGCGCAAGGTCTTTATACCCATCTCTCGAGAGGGCGACATATACGCCGGACTGCTGCTCTACTGCCTCGTGTCGCTCGGTGCGGCATGGCTTCTGAATGAACTGATGAAGAAAATTCCCAACCCCAAGATACGATCATGAGAATCCCCGACATCGAATTGGCCAACGTCAGCCGCTTCCGCGGTGAGCTGATGGGTGCTGCCATGCTCTTCATCATGCTGTTCCACGTGAGCCTTCCGCGATGGGACATGTTCTTCGGACTGCGCCGAATGGGTAACATCGGCGTGGACATCTTCTTGTTTCTGAGTGGCGTCGGACTGTGGTTCGCATGGATGAAGCGGGCCGACATGAAACATTTCTTCCGTCGGAGATACATCCGCATCTACCCCGCATGGCTCATCATCGCATGCCTTTACTACATCCCGCGATTCCACGGCGGAGACCTCATGGCATGGATAGACCTCATCGGCGACATCACCATCAACTGGGACTTCTGGCTTCACGATGAGCTGACCTTCTGGTACATACCTGCGACGATGATGCTTTACCTCTTTGCGCCGGCCTATATGGAACTGATCAGGCGACATCCCATATACCGTTGGCTGCCCGTGGCAATGATCATGTGGTGCATTCTGGTGCAATGGGTCACCCCGATCCATCATGCCGTGGGCCATTTGGAGATTTTTTGGAGCCGCGTGCCCATCTTTTTCATCGGCATAAACATGGGTGAGATGGTGCGAAAGAAGTCGCAAATAGACGGCACGGGCATCTATTTGATTATCCTGTTGTTTGTCATGGCATTGGCATCGAGCCTTTTTCTCGAGCAGGTGAGACACGGAGAGTTTCCGCTTTACATCGAGCGCATGCTCTATATCCCCCTCACCGTGACCTCGATCTTGCTGCTCAACCGCGTGTTCCGGCGCACCCCGGCATGGGTTAACCGGTGTTTCCGGTTTGTCGGCGCATTGAGTTTGGAGTGCTATCTCATCCATATCCACTTCGTACTCGATTATATTCCGCATGAGTGGACATACTGGCCGACATTCCTCGTGTGCCTCGTCGCCACCATTCCGATGGCTTGGGTGCTGAGCAAAGTGGCCGGATGGATCTCCGACGGCATAGACCACCTGCTGCCCGAACCACCTGCCGCCCCGACCGCCGACAAGCAATCGTGACAAAACATAAACGCATTCGTGACATGATGATGACCCATTTGCTCAAACTGATACGTCCATCGCAATGGATAAAAAACTTCTTTGTCTTCGGCCCCATTGTCTTTGGGGGCGAGCTTCTCAATGGCAACGCCCTGCTGACCGGACTCATTGTGTTTGCCGCCTTCAGCTTATCGTCGTCGAGTATCTATTGTTTCAACGACATACACGATGTGGATGACGACCGCCGCCACCCCGAAAAGTGCCATCGGCCGATAGCCTCGGGCAAGGTATCTGTACCGCAAGCCTACGCGTTGATGGCGCTCCTGTTTGGCGTATCGATGCTCATCATGGTGGTGTCGGGCCTGACGGGTGTGGCATCGGGCCACGCAGGCATCGCCCCGGGGGCGTTTCGGGCCGACGGGCAGGCTGTGTCGCCCATGCTGAAAGCCGCCGTTGTCATAGCCTTCTACTGGCTGATGAACCTCGCCTACTGTGCCAATCTCAAACAATATGCCATCATCGACGTGTGCATCGTGGCCTTCGGGTTTGTGCTCCGACTGCTGGCGGGAGGCTTGGCAACGGGTATCGCGCTCAGCAAATGGATTGTATTGATGACCTTCCTCATCACCCTGTTCATGAGTTTCGCCAAGCGTCGCGACGACGTGCTGCGCATGGAGGCCACCGGCGAGGCCCCGAGGAAGAACACCATACATTATAACCTCACCTTCATCAATCAGGCCATCACCATCACCGCGGCCGTCACCTTGGTGTGTTACATCATGTATACGGTCAGTCCGGAGGTCATCGCACGGTTCAACAACGACTTTCTCTATCTCACAAGCGTATTTGTGCTCGTGGGCTTGCTGCGCTATATCCAGATTGCCGTGGTAGAGAAGAAGAGCGGCAACCCCACGAAGGTAATCCTCAAAGACCGCTTCATCCAGTTGGATGTCGCCGCATGGCTGATGGCATTCCTCCTGATTATCTATGTCAACTGAAACCTCTCCCACTGCCTTATGCCTCAAACGGTTTACATCTTCGACTTCGACGGCACGCTGACCACGCGCGACACACTGCTCGAATTCATCCGATACGCCAAGGGAACGGGCGCTTTCGTCATCGGATTCCTGCTCCATGCACCCCTCTTGGTGGCCATGAAGCTGCGCCTTTATCCCAACTACAAGGCCAAGCAACGCATTTTCTCTTATTACTTCAAGGGCTGCCGGCTGACCGATTTCGACGACATCTGCCGGCGGTTTGCCCGCGACCACAGCTCGAAACTGTTGCGCCCGCAAGGTCTTGCCACACTGCGGCAGGCCTTGGAAGCCCGCCATCGGGTGCTCATCGTGAGCGCGAGCATCGACAATTGGGTGCGCCCGTTCTTCTCACAGATACCCGCTGCCACCGCCGCACGGCCAGACTCTACCCCTGCCGAGGCCGAACAAGGGGCGCTCACCGTTCTCGGCACACGGATAGAAATTCGCGACGGCCGACTCACCGGACGCTTTCTCACCCCCAATTGCTATGGCGCGGAGAAGGTGCGACGCGTCCTTGAGACGCTCACCGAGCCTCGGTCGCACTATCATATCATCGCTTTCGGCGACAGCCGGGGCGACAAGGAACTTCTCAACTATGCCGATGAACCACATTATAAACCCTTCAGACGCTGACCGCCGACAGAAAACCGGCGAGGCGATACGCTTTGTCATCGTCGGAGCAACGGCCACTGCCATCCAGTATGGCGTCTATCTGCTCTGCCTCAAAAGCATGGGGGCCGCAGCAGCCAATACCATAGGCTATGCGGTGAGCTTCGTGTTCAACTTCTTTGCCACCACATACTTCACCTTTCGCGTCAAGGCAAGCACCCGCCGCGGGGCCGGATTCGCGTTGAGCCACATCGTGAACTACCTGCTGCAAACGGCTACCCTCACCCTGTTTATTGCCGTGGGCGTCTCCAAACCGTGGGCTCCCGTGCCGATGTTCGCCATCTGTGTGCCCGTGAATTTCGTCTTGGTGAGGTTCTTCATGAAGCGATAGGACATGCCGCTGCCACATCTCGAACCGGCGAAACCACCGTCTGCATACGTCCACAAACGCACACCCCACGCTCATTCGAGACCCCAAGCGTATGCTCAAAAATACTGTTTCAAACTAAAAATGTATTTCCAAAGATACCATTATGGCATCAAGACGTATGCTTCAAAATACGATTCCCATATACACCCAGTCAGTATCACATGCACAATCCATTCCGAATCTTCCATATCAGGC
>DBQL01000014.1:0-578 GCA_002305235.1 Prevotella sp. UBA1395
GTTCTGGAAAATACCAAGGAGTCAAAATAAAGTAAAGACAGTCCATGCCCCCGTATAGGACAGGGGCACAGAACCTGCCTAAACTCGATTACTGACGACTCCTTTGTTGAATTTTACAGATTTAACCGGGTCGGATAACCTCGTTTGCAAGTTTTGCGCATCGTACGGTCTGCGAGTCATTCGCAGCACCGCGGCAACGATGACGCAAAAATAGGGATTTCTCTTGAATAGACAAAAGAAATGGGGCAGAAATAACTTTCATTCTAATCATTTTTTTCATCCTAAAGTTTTGATTATTCATCTAATGCCATGGCAATGTATTTTTTCAATACCGGCAGCGTGCCGTTCCATGCACTGGAGGAGGGGTGGAAGGGGTTGACGATGGCTATGGGATGGTCGTGGCCCGGCACAAGGATATGGCAGAGATACCACTCGGTCTCGTCCAGTTCCTTCAGGGAGACGAGGTAGGGGTTGTTTTCTTTCAAGCTGGAATTGATGACACAGCCCCATACGATGACGATATCCGGCCGCAGTTCATCGACAGTCTCGATGAATGCCTCGAAGTCACGTGCCGAAAT
>DBQL01000014.1:612-1182 GCA_002305235.1 Prevotella sp. UBA1395
GGCCTTGGCAAAGAGCCGGTAAGAACGTGGCCTTTCTTCTATGCAATAAGACGGTTCGTTGCTCAGCCTTTTACCGACCTTTATATATATAGGGCAGATGGAATCGTAGGGCGACGAGTCTTTCCGGCCGACATCGGTGCATTGCTTGTAATAGATGCAGTCGGCATGATTGCAATAGAAACCGGCACCCAGCACCAGTATCTTCTTTCCTCTTATACCTTCTCGGTAGCAGGAACCAACGAAAGGCTTGAACATACGTCTTTGCATACCATGATTTCTTGATAGTACGTCTGGCCACGGCCTGCCATTTGCCGGTGGCCTCTCCACTTTTTTACGTCGGCAAAGATACGGTGGTGCAAACGAACAGGGACTATACGTATAGTTTGATTTTTCTCTTGTCAGAAAAATACACACTCTACGCGTTTAGTAAGTCCGGCGGATGTTTTTCATGATAACTATGGTGCGTCGACGATGTAATGACAAACTATTGAAAGGAGAGTGGTCGACTATGCTCAGATACGCTTACGGAGTTCGAAGGAAAATCTCTCGCAGATAGGGCTGAGAATTTAT
>DBQL01000014.1:1232-1673 GCA_002305235.1 Prevotella sp. UBA1395
TGCGGCGCGCAATCGAGGGCAGTTTCTATGTATCTTGCCTTTCCGATGCATTACAGGTTGAAGGGCTGTAAATATGAGGAAGAGAAACGCCGCAGATTTCCGAGTCGTCTGTCCATCGCGCAGCGATGATTCGTAATCTGACAAAGCTAATTAATAAAACCCACCTTAAATGCAAACCATCCCACCAACATAACATTCTACCAAAGCACCTTAATCCAGCCATTCCTGAATCAGATCGAGCCAATACTCCCCATTCTTGGAGAGGGCATTGGCCCTTTGGGTCTTCAAACTCTCGTTGTAGGTGGAGCCATCAGGAGCGAGAATGATATTGCACAATTCTTTCCAAGGTATCTTGGGCAGACCATCATTGCCACTCTGTTGATAGAGACCGTTGACCGTCAGGTATTGGAAAAAGCCGCCGATGAGCCGAATAAAGTCGAT
>DBQL01000014.1:1695-1994 GCA_002305235.1 Prevotella sp. UBA1395
GGTTGCAGACCATTGCGCCCATGAACCTTGAAGGCCAGTCGATCCTTGAATTTCCGGTAGGCTTCTTCGGTGAAAGCCGTGTCATTGGGTCTAAGTTTGGCCTTGGGCAGCTGGGTAGTCTGTATCTCCTCCCCATCAAGAAACCGCTTATAAACGTTACGAATGACAGTCACTGCCCGCAGCCTAACCTTCCTGATATCTTCTTCCTCGTACAATGAGATCCAGAACGGCCAAAAGGTGTTGTCGTTGGCATTGTTGGTGGCCTTGAGCCTATTGACAAAGTCTTTGCCGGGAAAGGT
>DBQL01000014.1:2008-11303 GCA_002305235.1 Prevotella sp. UBA1395
CGTGGTCGAATCCCGGCAGGGTGAGTCCTTTGCAGCCATAGTATATACCCACGGTGGGTTCGTAGACATCATACTCGAGCAGAAACTCATAGGCCCGATGCCCATCTTTGCTATATAAGGTGTCCACCTTATACATCAGATGGTTTGGCGCATCCCTGTGATGCAGTGTACCTTTCAGATGATCAAGACTGCCAAGCCTGAGCATCTTGGCCGTATAGATTTTCGAGGCTTCCTCTGTATATTTGCGCCAATAGGCTTCGTTGATTGCAGTAGGTGTGTACGACATGATGGAGATTTCTTTCAGTGCAGTTCAATATCTTTCAGCTCCCGACTCATGGGGCGAGAGTGCTCCCGCAGCAATTGCGTCATGATGCGTGCCGCGTTCTCAGGTGCCACGTCGTGCCCCAAGAGGTTTTGCACCCGGGCATATCCGCGTAGCATGGTATCGCGGTCGGGGCATTCCGGCATCAGCTTTCCCATCTCCTTACGAATGGCGGCCACACTGAAGCGGTCGGCCAGCAACTCCTGCACCACTTCACTGTCGGCGATGAGGTTGACCAGACTGATATACTTGCACCGGATGATATGGTTGAAAGCGAAACGAATGAGACGGGGCACGGGAGTCTTGTAGCACACCACCTGCGGCACATTGAAGAGTGCGGTCTCCAAGGTTGCCGTGCCACTGGTGACCAATGCCAACGTGGCATGGGCAAGAAGTGGGTAGGTTTCATTGTCCACCTTGACAACATCGCCCTGCGATAAGAATTGTTGATAATATTCATCATCAATTGATGGCGCGCCGGCCACCACCATTTGGTAGTCGGCCTGTGGTCCGCAATAGGTACGCGCCGCCTCGATCATCGCCGGGAGATTGTCCTTGATTTCCTGCCGCCGGCTACCGGCCAGCAGGGCGATGATGCGCTTATGTGGGTCGAGGCCGTGGCGTGCGCAGAACGCCGCACACGTCTCATGATAACCGTTGAGAAACGCAGACACTTCCTCAGCAGTAGGGTTTCCTACATAATGAATAGGAAAATGATGCTTATCCTCGAAGAATGGCACCTCGAAAGGCAGAATAGAAAACAACTCATTGATATCCCGACGTATAGACTTAATGCGCCATTCCTTCCACGCCCAAATTTTAGGCGAGATGTAATAGTAGACCGGTATATCGGTGTGGGCACGCAGATACTTGGCTATCTTGAGGTTGAAGCCGGGATAATCGACCAGTATCACCACGTCGGGCGCCCATTCCACGATGTCGCGCCGACACAGGGCCATGTTGCGAAAGATGGTGCGCAGATGGAGCAACACGGGGATGAAGCCCATGTAAGCCATCTCCTTGTAATGCTTCACGCGGTGGCCTCCCACCGCTTCCATGAGGTCGCCACCAAAGAAGCGGAACTCGGCTTCATTGTCATATTTTTTGATATATTCCATCAGCCTGCCGGCATGCAGATCACCCGAGGCTTCGCCCACGATGAGGTAATATTTCATTGGATTATGTGCTTTGAGGATTAAGGGTTGGGGGTTGAACTTGAACTTTTGTCGATTGGGGTTTGAACCCAAGGGGAGCGTTGCCGATTGAGTGGACGAGAGAGTTGAAGACGCAAGCGATGTGTATGGTCGTCACGGAGCGTGGACTGTAAAGATGGCCCTCGGACGCGGAAACGATGCCCCTCCTTCGCCACCATGAAGTTTGGCATGTCCGATGTTTTCTAACCCCCTCGCTGCCCAAAGGATAATCCATCTCCTTACATAAATCGCCCCGTCATCGCCATACCCGACTGCCTATCTCACGGCTTACTCCCCTTCCAGATGAGACAGACCGAGAGAGAGGCGGCTCCGCAATTCGTCCATGAATCCGTAAGCCGTGACATCAATCTGTGTGGGAGTGACGGCCACAAAGCCGTGGTTTACGGCCCACTGGTCCGAATCCTCGGCCGACGGCTCGTCATTGTGATATTCTCCCACCACCCAATAGTAATTGTGCCCTCTCGGGTGCACTCTCTTCTCAATCTCATTGATCCACCGTCCCTTGGTCATGCGGCACACCTTGATGCCCTCAAACGACGGCCGCGCGGGGAAATTCACGTTCAAGCAGATACCATCGGGCAGTCCGTTGGCCAACACCGTCTCCACGATACGCACGACATACGGACGCAACGGCTGCAAATCGGCCTGCTCGTCATAATAACAACTTGAGAACGCCACAGAGGGAATACCCTTCATACAGCCCTCAAGCGCAACCCCCATCGTGCCACTGTAATGGGTGTTGACCGAGGAATTGTCGCCGTGGTTGATGCCGCTGAGGATGAGATCGGGGCGTCGACCGTCGCAGAGTTGGTCGAGAGCGATCTTCACGCAGTCTACCGGCGTGCCGCTGCACGACCATACCGGGGTATCACCCATGTTGTGACGACGCTTGAGACGCAGGTAATCGGTGACCGAGAAGGCACACGAATAGCCCGAGCGGGCACTCTCGGGAGCTACCACAAGAACGTCGGCGAAAGCGATTACACTATTGACCAGCAACCGTATGCCGTTGGAATGGTAACCGTCATCGTTAGAAATCAATATGAAGGGTCTGTTATTTTCCATACAAAATGTTTTAAAATGCTCTGCAAAAATACGAAAAAAACATATAATCATCGTCTATTTCGCATAAAATACCTATCTTTGCAATCAAAACTTATAACGTCTCAGCAGCGTGGATAACATCTCAGAAACAACGTTTTTTCCGTGTGCTGATCATCGAAAATTCCCAACATCAATGGCAAAAATCATTGCTTTAGCCAATCAGAAGGGCGGTGTGGGCAAAACCACAACCACCATTAACTTAGCGGCTTCGCTCGCCACCTTGGAAAAATCGGTATTGGTGGTCGACGCAGACCCGCAGGCCAATGCCTCGAGTGGCTTGGGGGTGGACATCAGTGAAGTGGACTGTTCGCTCTACGAATGTATCATCGACCATGCCGACGTGCGCGATGCCATCTACACCACCGACATCGACGGGCTTGACATCATACCAAGCCACATCGACCTTGTGGGCGCAGAGATTGAGATGCTCAACTTGGAGAATCGCGAAAAAGTGATCAAAAACATCCTCGACCCGCTGAAAAGCGAATACGACTATATCCTCATCGACTGCTCGCCGTCGCTCGGACTCATCACCGTGAACTCGCTCACGGCGGCCGACGCGGTCATCATCCCCGTGCAATGCGAGTATTTCGCCTTGGAGGGAATCAGCAAGTTGCTCAACACCATCAAGATCATCAAGAGTAAGCTCAACCCGAAACTTGAGATAGAGGGATTTCTGCTCACCATGTATGACTCACGACTCCGACTGGCCAACCAAATCTATGACGAGGTGAAGCGCCATTTCCAAGAACTGGTATTCAAAACAGTGATTCAGCGTAACGTGAAACTTTCTGAAAGTCCCAGCCACGGATTGCCCGTGATTCTCTACGATGCCGAATCGACAGGTGCCAAAAACCACTTGGCATTGGCCAAGGAAATCATCAACAAGAATTAGGAATGTGGAATGAGGAGTGACGAATGAAAATGAGGAGTAAGGAATGAAAATGGGAGTGACGAATGAAAATGGGAGTGAGGAGTGAAAATGAGGAGTAAGGAATGAAAATGAGGAGTGAGGAATGAGGAGGTTTTTGTGACAGGAAAAAGAAGTAGAAGCTAAGACATGGCAGTAAAAAAGAAATTCAACGCTTTGGGCCGAGGACTCGACGCACTGATCTCTACAGAGGCCGTGCGCACACAGGGTTCGTCGACCATCAACGAGATACCGCTCAACCAAATAGAGCCAAACTCGGACCAACCACGCAGCCTTTTCAATGAAGAGGCGTTGCAAGAGCTGGCCGTGAGCATCAGGGAGATAGGTATCATCCAGCCCATCACGCTCAGACAGATGGCCGAAAACCGATTCCAGATTATCGCCGGCGAACGGCGATGGAGGGCCTCACAGATTGCCGGCCTTAAAACCATTCCGGCCTATATACGTACCATCAAAGATGAGAACGTGATGGAGATGGCACTTGTGGAGAACATCCAGCGTGAAGACCTGAACTCCATCGAAATTGCATTGGCCTACGAGCACCTCTTGGAGCAGTCGGGCATGACGCAAGAGAAGGTCTCCGAGCGTGTGGGCAAGAGCCGCACGGCCATCACCAACTACCTCCGGCTGCTCAAACTGCCGGCACAAGTGCAGATGGCATTGCAAAAGAAGGAGATCGACATGGGGCACGCCCGTGCACTGCTGGCCATCGACAGTCCGTCGCTGCAACTCAAACTTTTCAGAGAGATTCTGAAGAACGGATGGTCGGTGCGCAAGGTGGAGGAGATGGCTCAGCACCTGAAAAACGGTGAGGACATCGAGAGTGGGAAGAAGAAAATCATGGCCAAGGCACAACTGCCCGAAGAGTTCAACGACCTGAAGTCGAGGCTCTCGTCATTTCTCAACACTAAGGTGTCGATGTCGTGCACAAGCAAGGGCAAGGGCAAAATCAGCATCCCCTTCAACAATGAAGAAGAACTCGAACGCATCATCCGTGTGTTTGACAAACTCAAGGAACAGCATTAGGTGAAAACTCGCAATACCATTTGGGCAAGGCTTTGCATCATCGGGGGGCTGATGGCATGGACATCGTCGGCTGCCGCACAGCATCCCGCCGACTCCACAGGCCACATCATGCCACGTGAGGCGACCTCCGCGCACCTGCAGCAAGACGACATTCGGCAGGATGCCGTTGCCATGTCCCTCACCACAGACACCCTGTCCATCGCCCTCCCCGACTCCGCGAAGAGCCGGCACAAGCGCGATTGGAACACATGGAGACCCAATCCCAAGCGCGCGATGTGGCTTGCGTTGGTGCTGCCCGGTGCCGGACAGATTTACAACCGGAAGTACTGGAAACTCCCCATCATCTATGGAGGATTCGTGGGATGCGCCTACGCCATGAGGTGGAACAACATGATGTATCGCGACTACAGCCAAGCCTATCTCGACATCATGGACCAAGACCCCACCACCCAAAGCTATAACCATTTCCTGCACTTGGGAAACACCATCACGGCAGACAACATGGAGCGTTGGCAGGAGATATTCCGCAAACGCAAAGACCGATACCGCAGATGGCGTGACCTTAGCTTTTTCACCATGCTCGGCGTGTATGCCCTCTCGGTGATCGACGCTTACGTGGATGCCTCGCTGTCTGAGTTTGACATCTCGCCCGACCTGAGCTTTCATGTCATGCCCGCGGTCTTCAACAATCGCGACCTGCCCGGCAACCCGCTTGGCGGCGCAGGCATCGGACTGCAATGCAGTCTGAACTTTTAACCGGCAGCAAACCGGGAGCATACCAAGCACCCGACTGCCTAAACAAGAAGAAAGAATGATAAACGATAAGAAAACATGGATTGTCACACTGCTGTTTTGCGGGGCATGCGCCATGCACGCCCAAAACGAGCAAACAACCATCACCGCCACCGGAAGTGACGGTAAGATAGAGGAAATAGAGTTGCCAGAGTCGATGACTCAAGAGCTGGACAGTCTGTTGAACCTCTATCATGCCAAGACCTATCTCAAGCCCGACGGCGACTGCAACATGCCCGACGTGAACCGTACATACGAGCCTGCGGTATACAAGGAGCGGCTGGCCAAACTGCCCACCATCATCGAGATGCCTTATAACGATATTGTACAGAAGTTCATCGACCGTTACAGCGGTGAGCTGCGCCACTCGGTGGGATATATGTTGGGTGCTCAAAACTTCTACATGCCGGTGTTTGAGGAAGCACTCGACAGCTACGGCCTGCCACTTGAGCTCAAGTATCTGCCGGTCATCGAGTCGGCACTCAACCCCAAGGCCATTTCCAAGGCCGGCGCCACGGGCCTTTGGCAGTTTATGTTGACCACGGCGAAACGATGCGGACTGGAGATCAACTCACTCGTCGACGAGCGTATGGACGTGGTCAAGGCATCATACGCCGCCGCACGTTACCTGCGAGACCTGTACCAAATCTTCGGCGACTGGAACCTCGTCATCGCCGCATACAATTGCGGTCCGGAGAAAATCACCAAGGCCATACACCGCTCCAAAGGTGAGAAAGACTATTGGAAAATATACCCCCGACTGCCCAAGGAGACACGAGGATACGTGCCGGCCTTCATCGCGGCAAACTATATCATGAACTATTATTGTGAGCACAACATCTGTCCGCTCCTCACTACCCTGCCCGCCAAGACCGACACGGTGATGCTCAACAGGGATGTGCACTTTGAACAGATTGCCCATGTCACAGGAATAGACATCAACCAACTGAAGGACCTCAACCCGCAATACCGAAATAACCTCATCAACGGCTATTCCAAACTGTCGGCACTGCGCCTCCCCGCCAACCTCATCAATGCGTTTATCGATGCCGAAGACTCGGTCTATGCCTACAATGCCGACCAGTATCTCACCAAACGCCGCGAAGTAAGGATTGCCGACAACGCCAACTATATTGTAAATCGGAATCAAGTGACAAGAGTGCCCGCGGGCCGCACAAGCGCTGACGAGGCAGACAATGGTGAGTCGACCGTTACCGTTCAGCAAGACAAAAGTACAAGCAGACGAAACAGCGCGTCCAAGAGCAGGTCGTCCAAGAAGAAAAAAACACGACGCGAGCGTAGCAAAAGTGTAACCATCAGGCAGGGCGACACACTGAGCGAGATTGCCGAGCGCAATAATACCACCGTGAAAAAACTGCGCCGACTGAACGGCATCACAGGCAACACCATTCGCCCCGGCAAAAAGCTCAAAGTGAAATAAGGCTGGCACCTACCATATTATAATGCTTACATCATGGACGAACAAGAGCAGAAGAACAAAGATCGAGAGGCCATCGACAATGAGATGATTACACAAGCCTTCAACCATTTGTTGGAGACATACCTCAACTCGCGCCATCGAAAGAAGGTCGATATCATCACCAAGGCTTTCAATTTTGCCAAGCAAGCCCACAAAGGCGTACGACGATTGTCGGGCGAGCCTTACATACTCCACCCCATTGCCGTGGCGCAGATAGCCTGCGAGGAGATGGGGCTGGGCTCTACAAGCATCTGCTCGGCATTGCTGCACGATGTTGTCGAGGATACCGACTATACCGTAGACGATATCGAGAATATCTTCGGCGACAAGATTGCACAGATTGTCAACGGACTGACCAAGATCAGTGGAGGAATTTTTGGAGACCATGCCTCGGCACAGGCAGAGAATTTCAAGAAGCTGTTGCTCACCATGAGCGATGACATCCGAGTGATCCTCATCAAGATTTGCGACCGGCTGCACAACATGCGCACATTGGATTCGCAGCCGGCTAACAAGCAATACAAGATCGCAGGAGAGACGCTTTATATCTATGCGCCATTGGCCAACAGGCTCGGATTGAACAAAATCAAGACCGAACTCGAAGACCTTAGCTTCCGCTACGAGCATCCCGAGGAGTATGCCGACATCATCAGCAAGCTCTCTTTCACCGAAGAACAGCGCAACAAACTCTTTGAAGACTTCACCGTGCCCATTCGCGAGGCACTCGACCGGATGGGCATCCGGTATCACATCAAGGCCCGAATCAAAAGCCCTTACTCCATTTGGAGCAAGATGCAAAACAAGCACGTGACCTTCGATGAGATCTATGATATCCTCGCCGTGCGTATTATCTTCACGCCACAAGACCGCGAGAACGAGATCAACGACTGTTTCCACATCTACGTGGCATTGAACAAAATCTACAAAAGCCATCCCGACCGACTGCGCGACTGGGTGAACCATCCCAAGGCCAATGGATATCAGGCCCTCCATGCCACGATGATGTCACGCAAAGGACAATGGATCGAGGTACAGATCAGGTCTGACCGAATGGACGAACTGGCCGAGCAGGGCTTTGCCGCACATTGGAAATACAAAGAGAAAGAAGCCAAAGATGACGACGAAGAACTGAACAACTGGCTGAGTACCATCAAGGAAATATTGGACGACCCGCAACCCGACGCAATGGATTTCCTCGATTCCATCAAGCTCAACCTGTTTGCTTCCGAGATATTCGTGTTCACACCCAAGGGCGAGGTGAAGACCATGCCGGCAGGATGCACGGTGCTCGATTTCGCGTTCCAGATCCATTCCTACTTGGGCAGCCATTGTATCGGCGCGAAAGTAAACCACAAACTGGTGCCACTAAGCCATAAACTGCAGAGCGGAGACCAAGTGGAGATACTCACCTCAAAGTCGCAACACGTCCAACCGGCATGGGCAACCTTCGTGTCTACGGCTCGCGCCAAGGGCAAGATATTGGCCATTCTGCGCAAAGACCAGCGCGAACAGCAAAAGAAGGGGGAGGAAATTCTCAACGAATGGCTCAAGAAGAACGGCATAGAACTATCGGCTACGGTGCTTGACAGGCTGTGCGAGTTTCACGAGGTGCAAGACCAAAAGGCCCTTCTCACGGCTTTGGGCGACCATACGGTGCTCTTGGGCGACAAGGATGTGGAGGAAATCCACGGCAAAGGGAAGAAGGATGCCGGCACCTTGGGATGGCGGAAGTTCGTGCCCTTCTTAGGAAAGGGCAAGAAAGACAAGCAGCTTGAGACGCAAGGCGTAGTGCCCAACGAGCTGTTGTCGGTAGGCAATGACTTCAACAAGAAGATTCCTTGCATGATCAGAGAAGACTCTATCCACATGTATATCTTCCCGCGTTGCTGCCATCCTATACCCGGCGACGACATTCTCGGATTCATCGATGGCAAGAACCACGTGGAAATCCACCAGCGCTCATGCCCCGTTGCCAGCAAACTCAAGTCGAGTTTCGGCTCACGCATACTCGACGCGAAATGGGATATGCACAAAGAGCTGTTCTTTGATGCTACCATCGAGGTGCATGGCATTGACCGAAAGGGCATGCTCAACGACGTGACCGACGTAATTTCCAACAAAATGAACGTGAATATCCGCAAGGTGAGCTTCACCGCCGACCAAGGAATCTTCGAAGGAAAAATAGACATCCGCGTGCACGACCGGGCCGAGGCCAAGCACATCGCCGAACGATTGAAGAAAATTCCCGATCTCAAGGAGGTGCAGCAAATATATTGAACGATGAGAAAAACCTTATTACTCTTAACCTTCCTGTTACAGATCGCGGCTCTCTCTGCCGCCAACAAGTACGACAATCCCGATACGCTCTTCGTGGCTCGCGATGGCACTGCCGAGTTCCGCAACATCGACGATGCCATCGAGGTGTG
>DBQL01000177.1:0-2875 GCA_002305235.1 Prevotella sp. UBA1395
CAGACGTGAGCGAAGGCTTGGAAACCAAGGCCGAAGACTGGATCACAGACCAAGAGGCCCTGACCAAGAAGAAAAACAAGCTCGCCAAATACAGTGGCAAATTCCGCCGCAAAACCATCGACCGCAAAGACTATATCTTTGGCCAAATATGCCAAACACTGGGCATTGCCGAGTGATGACGGCCGGTGAACAACAACACATCAATCCCACAAAACCACCCAAATAATGGATAACGACAACAGGTTTCTGCGCCATCGCCGCCGAGATGACGATACCGAGCGCGACCATTTCTTCAAATTGCGCAACCTGCTCAACATCATTTTCATGCTCGGTGCCATCGCCGGCGTGCTGGTATATGCCTTCCATGACCACACCACGGGAACCATCGTGGTGCTCGTGGCTATGGTATTCAAGATTGTCGAGACCGCGTTACGCTTCCTTCGCTAATGAGAAAATACGCTTTCAGCCTTCTTTTTTGCATCGCCGTATGCCCCGCCTTCGCACAAGTGGGGTCGGAAACATACGGCTATAACAGCATCAACGAGGAGGGAACCATCACCCGGCAGGGCGATAACCGCAATTCAGGCGATACCCACGGAGACGACAAGGAAATTCCCAAGGGACTCTACACATGGACCGTCGACCGCCGTTTCGGCGACCGCACGGCGGCCGTTCCCGACACCTTGTCGCACATGTATATGAACTCCATCTTCACGGAGGGGCTTCGCGGCGAATACAACACCACCGGGAATCTCGGTTCTCCCCGCCAAGCCCGCATCTTCATAGACCGCAGCGCCATCAGCCGCAACTTCCTTTTCGTCAATCCGTACAGCTTCTTCATCACCCCGGCAGAGAACTTTCAGTTCACCAACACCCTCTCGCCGTTCACCAACCTCTCCTATAACAATTGTGGCGACCGCACCAACGGTGAAGACCATCTCACCGCACGCTTCGCCGTTAACGCCGGCAAGAAGATCGGTGCGGGCTTCCTCTTCGACTATCTCTATGGCCGGGGATATTATTCCGCGCAGTCTACGGCCCACTTCAACTACACCATGTATGGCTCATACCTCGGCGACCGCTACCAAGCACATTTCCTCGGCACCACCAATCACCAGAAGGTGACCGAGAACGGAGGTATCACCAACGACAATTATATCACCCATCCCGAGATTTTCAACGAGACTTTCCAAACCTCGGAAATTCCCACCATGCTCTCAAGCAACTGGAATCGCAACGACAACCAGCGGCTGTTCTTCACCCAGCGATACATCGTGGGCTATAACCGCAAGGTTCCCATGACGGCTCAGGAGATTGCCGCCAAGAAGTTTGCCATGGCCTCGCAGAAAGAGGCCGAGGCCGCGAAGAGCAAGGAGGAGGCCATGCAGCAGGCCCGCAAGGCCGGACGCGATGCCAACGACGACGACCTCACGGTGCCGCAGACCTTCAGCGGGCGACCCGACGGGGCAAAGATCGCGGAAGGGCCGGCCAAGATTGTCACACCGGCCGACTCTGCCGGTGGCGACACACGCATCCGTGTGGACAGCAAGCAGGCTGCCGACAGCCTGATCGCCGCCGCGAAAAAAGCCGCCGAAGACACCTCGTGGACCAAGAACGAGTATGTGCCGGTGACAAGTTTCATCCATACCGCCGAGTTCAATAATTACAACCGCATCTATACCGCCTACGCCACACCCGAGAACTATTACCTCGACGCGTTCACCGTCAAGGAGCGATTTGGCAACGACTCCATCTACGACCAGACCAAGCACTGGAACCTTCGCAACACCTTCGCCATATCGCTGCTCGAGGGTTTCAACAAATGGGCCAAGGCCGGGGTCAAGGTTTTTGCCGCACATGAGCTGAACCACTACTCCCTGCCCGACTCCGGCGGCGTGCGCTCATGGAACGAAAACGCGCTGAGCGTGGGCGGACAGATTGCCAAGACACAGGGCAAGACGCTCCATTACAATGTCACGGGCGAGTTTGGCGTGGGAGGCATCAACCTCGGCGAGCTGCATGTCGACGGTGGCGTAGACCTCAACTTCCCGCTGTTCAAAGACACCATGACCCTCGCCGCCACCGGATATTACCGCCATGAGCGGCCGGCATTCTATCATCGCCACTATCAAAGTCGGCACTTCTGGTGGGACAACCAAGACCTCTCCTTCACCGACCACCTACACGTGCAGGGCATCTTGAACTACCAAAAGACACGTACCCGCATACGGGTGGCTTACGACATCATCACCAATTACACCTATCTTTCCACCACTTACACCGTGACCGACGAAGCACGGCTCTACAACACCGTGGGCGTGAAACAGAGCGGCGGGGCGATCAACGTGCTCACGGCCGAGGTGGCGCAAGACCTTACCTTCGGTCCGCTCAACTGGGAGAGCGTGGTGACATTCCAGAAGTCGACCAACGACGATGCCCTCCCGCTGCCGGCAATCAACGCATACACCAATCTCTATCTGAGATTCAAGATTGCCCGCGTGCTGAAGACCGACTTTGGTGTCGACGCACGCTATTTCACCGGCTACCACGCCCCCGACTATGTGCCCGCACTGGGCATGTATGCCGTGCAGGGAAACGACTCGAAGACCACCATCGGCAATTATCCCATCGTCAATGTCTATGCCAATTTCCACCTCAAGCACACCCGATTCTTCATCATGATGAGCCATGTCAACGCCGGCGTGGGCAAGAAAAACTATTTCCTTGCACCCCACTATCCGCTCAATGGCAACGTGCTGCGCATGGGCCTGAGCTGGAACTTCTATAACTAAGCGGAACCCTGTTACGACTGGTCATACGACAAGGGCCAACCCTCGGAGCTGCAACTCCGGGGGTTGGCCCTTGCCGTTGAAAC
>DBQL01000177.1:2976-4037 GCA_002305235.1 Prevotella sp. UBA1395
ACGGAGGAGAGTATCGTGGCAATGATGCCCGCCCACAGATAGAGCCGGCAAGCCCATTCGGACCCGACGCGCACCACGAGCGTGCGTTTCCCGTCGCGCCGGTCGTTGTCGATGTCACGATAATTGTTCACCAAGAGCAGCGTGTCGATCACCAGTCCGCAAGCCACCGAAGCCACAAGTACCTGCCATGTCACCATGCGCTCGCCCTCGGGCATACAGAGATAGTAGGTGAGACTCACGGGCACGATGCCGAAAAACACCAGCACCAGCACATCGCCCAGCCCGAGATACGACAGTCTCGTGGTATAGAGAAAGCAAAACAGCACGCACACCGCACCCACAACGACCATCGGCCACCCGCCGATAAACGCCAGAGGCAGTCCCACCACACCGGCCAGCGCCGTGGTAACGAGCAGTGCGCGGCGCATGGCCGAGGCCGTCACCCATCCCATGGCACATGCCCGCTGCGGGCCAAGGCGCGTGGACACGTCGTCGTTGCCACGCTTGAAGTCGAAGTAATCGTTCACAAAATTGGCATCGACCTGCATCACGAAGGCAAAGAGAAAGCACATCACGCAGGGCAGCCACGCCATGCGGCCGCCGCTGTCGGCCATCGCTGTCGCCGCGCCAATCATCACAGGCACCGCGGCACCGGCCAGCGTCTTGGGACGGGCGGCCAGCACCCACGCCCGCAACGAATTGACTTTTACATGAGATTCGTTCATAATCACTTGCAAAAATAAACATTATTTACTATATTTGCAAGGACAAACCACATATTAACAGACCACACATGGAAGTAAGCCTCGACTTAATGTCATTCATCGAAACCTCAATATTACCCAAATACAACAGCTTTGGAAAGTCGCACGGACTGGCTCACGTGCAGCGTGTCATCGCCAGTTCGATGGTGCTCGCGCGCCGCTTGGGCGCCGACATCGATATGGTCTACACCATCGCGGCCTACCACGACCTCGGCATGAGCGGTCCGAGGGCCATCCACCACATCACCGGCGGCAAGATTCTCATGGCCGACCAACGGCTGCGGAAATGGTTCTCGG
>DBQL01000177.1:4094-9599 GCA_002305235.1 Prevotella sp. UBA1395
TATGGTGTCGAGCACTATCCCGAGCTCGACGAGGAGGGCCAGTGGGAGCGGTTTGCCCGCCACATGGAAGAGAAATACTCGGTCAACGGCTATATCAAGTTGTGGATTCCCAACTCTCCCAACGAGCAATACATCAAGACCGTGCGCGAGGTGATTGCCGACAAAAGCCGGCTGAGGGCCGCCTTCGACAAGATCTACCCCACCGTGACCCACCCCGACCATCACGACTGACAGTCTGCCCGCGGCGGGTTACAACCCTCTTAACCGTTCAACAGATGATCAAGAACATTGTTTTCGATTTCGGCGGCGTACTCGTGGAGTATGATTTCATGCGCTTTTTCACCGCCGTCTTAGGCTCCGGCCCTCAGGCCGAATATTTCTTGCAGCATGTCTTTCCCGAGCATGTCAATGCCGAGATGGACCTCGGACTGCTCACCCCGCGACAGATCATCGACCGGCAGCAACGCCTATGGCCCGACTATACGGACGCCTTGGAGACGTTTTACCATCGATACACCGACATCTTTACCCGTGAGCCGGAAGGCATGCGCACGCTCATGGCCGACCTGAAAGCCCGGGGATACCGGCTGTTGGGACTTTCCAACTGGTCGGAGAAGGTCTATGAGGTGATGGATAAGTTTGACATTTTCAAACTCTTAGACGGCTACCTGCTCTCCAAAGACGTGCACCTGCTGAAGCCCCATGCCGACATCTATCACTCTTTCCTGCGACAATTCAACGTGAGAGCCCACGAATGTGTGTTTATCGACGACAAGCCCGAGAACATCATCGGCGCCCGACGCGTGGGCATGTATGGCATCACGTTCACCGATACTCCCCGCCTCATCCATGAGCTGGAGCCTCTGCTCATGCCCTACACCCTCGACACGGCGCGCCCCGACGACGCGGCAGAGGCATGGCGCATCGTGCACGACGCCGCCTTGGACATGATGGCGCGCGGCCGCGACCAGTGGACCGACCGCTATCCGCCACGCGAGGCCATCATCGCCGACATCGACAGGGGCAACGGCTATGTGCTACGGCTCGGCACGCAGACCGTGGGATACGCCGCCGTGACATTCGACGGCGAGCCGGCCTACGACCGCCTGCAAGGAAAATGGCTCACCAACGGCCCTTACGCCACCATACACCGCACGGCCATAGACCTTGACCACAGACAGCGAGGACTGGCCCGACTGCTGCTCACCGAGGCCGAACGCCTCTGCCGCCACCGTGGCATGCCGGCCATCCGCATAGATACCAACCACGACAATGCGGAGATGCTGGGACTCATCCACAGCATGGGATATACACCATGCGGCCGCTGCCATTACCTCAGGAATGGCGACACGGTAGAGCGCATGGCCTTCGAGAAAGTGCTATGAANNTGATGGCCGGCAAGACCTCGGTTGGCCATCCGCGACACACGACTGCCACCACGCCGGCGACACGCCACGTGGCCGTAAGCCGCGACTACCCTCACCTTGTGATGATAAGCCGCAGGCTGTCGGCCTGTGTACGAACCCTGAGCCATTGCCGCAACTTCTCCCGATCGGCGTCGCTCCATCGCCCACTGCTGCCCACCACCGCCATGACATAGCGGCGGCGGCGGGCCGAGTCGGTCTCCACCTCTCTCACATTCGACAGGACAATCTTCTCCACTTGCGGGAAGAGCGTTTTCAGTTCGCCGGAGAGTTGGTAGGCCGCAGACTCGTATCGTGTGTAACCATCGACCATTTCCTCCATCTCGTGCAGGTGTTGCAACTGCTCGATGACCTTCTGCCTACTGCTCTCCTGACCACCGGAGAGGCCGGCGAGGGCCGTGGAGCGTAGCAACAGGCTGTCCGACTGCCCGCCCTGAATGACGTGAAGCTTGTACCCCGCCAGCTGATGACGAGCCAGAGCACTGTCGGCACGGGCAATGGCATCACGGGGGATGGTCTTGCCCAAGGCCACCACGCGCACCACCTTGTCACTCATATCGATCTCTTGCGAGAGTATTTGCGTGCCCTTGAAAGCCAGCTCGGTCCTCACAAACTGGCGCAGATTGTTCTTGGCGATGCTCTCGCGGATGATGAGCATGGTCATATAGGCCGCGGGAATCATGGTGACGATGACGATGAGAAAGACATATCGCCGCACTCTCACCACCCGTTCGCTGTCGACAACATGCACCGGCCTGAACTTCAGCATCCTCGTACCGATGAACGTGGCCAGACAGATAAACACCGTATTGATAAAAAACAGGTAGAACGCCCCGAAAAAATAAGACAGGTTAGCCACCGCCAAGCCATAGCCGGCGGTACACAGTGGCGGCATGAGAGCGGTGGCAATGGCCACACCGGGAATGACATTGCCCTTGTCGCGCGTGGAGAGGGCAATGAAGCCGGCACCGCCGCCCACAAGGGCGATGAGCACGTCGTAGAGCGAGGGCGCCGTGCGCGCCAGCAGTTCCGACTGTGCCTCGTCGATGGGTGTGAGGTAGAAGTAGAGCGTTGCCGTGAGAACGCTGATGACGGTAGACACCACATAGTTGGTGACCGACCGCCGCAGCAGCCCAAAATCGCTGATGCCCACCGCCAAGCCCATGCCGATGATGGGGCCCATAAGCGGCGAGATGAGCATGGCACCGATGATGACCGCCGTGGAGTTGACGTTCAAGCCCAAAGAGGCGATGAAGATGGCAAAGATGAGGATCCACAACTGCGGACCGCGAAAACTGATGGAGCTTTCGATATTGCCGATGATGATGTCCTCGTTTTCCTTGTTGGGACTGATGTTGAAATATTTTTTCAACAGCGCGATGAGTGATGGTTCTGAAGCGTTCATGATGACAGGCAGAATAAATGGTGATGGTAACGACACACGGACGTCACGCGTACGATGGCGGTGGTCGACCCGATGTCACGGGACGAAAGGCTTACGAGTCATAAGGCCATGACAGGCAGGTGTACCCGTCAGCTCGCATGGGGGATATAGGGTGAGTGTCCGGCCGGCGGCACGCAGGCAATATTGGAATACTCCGCCGTGAATTCCTCGGCGGCACGCGGATACTCGTACAGGGCGAAGCGCGGCTCTGTGCGCCCGCTGTTGTATCGCCATATCGAGGCATAGTCGGCATAACTCTCGCCCATGTCGCACAGCTGCCTGATGTATTCGGCTATCGACTTGTTCTCGAGGATATACACCACGGGCGTATGGGCGATGAGCGGACTGTGTCGCCGGGTGCTGTCGTGGCTGAAAGCGAGCACCCGCCGGCCGTCGGCCATGATGCCGGCGAGGGTGAAGGTCATGCTCTTGCCGATGCCGGGAAGGTTCATCACACTGCGGTCGGTGGCCAAGAAGGGCAGCTGCCACTTGCGCTGCAAGGTGCGAAGCGTCTTCTCGGGCGACCCGCCGCCGCGCAAGGCCTCGACGAGTGTCGCGGCCTTGTCGTCGTCGAGATGGCCCAACGCCTTCTCCTCATGCTGCTCTTGCAGCGACCGACTGTTGGGGGCGAATACCGCATGATTCTCTTCGAAGCCCTTGACAGAGAAGGTATAATAGCACACCACGCCAATCTTGTTCAGCTCGCGCCGCAGCCGCGCGGTGTGGCCGCGCCGCGATGCCGCCACGTTATACACCAACTGGTTGGTCACCGTCCATCCCGCGCCATGCAGTTTGCCGATGGCCGAGACCACCTCGGGGGTGATTTCCAACGGTGTTTGGAAATGGGTCTGTATGAAAAACTGCGAGATACCGATCTCCGACGCCTTCTGCCGAAACTCCGAGAGAATCTCCACCAGTTCGTCGTCGACGCGCATGGGCAGATAAACAGGCAGCCGGGTGCCCAATCGCACACGCTGTATCTCGGCATATTTGTCGCCGGCGGGCCGCGAGCGGTTGTCCTCACGCTTATGTTTGGCCATCGTGTACACGGCATGGAGAATCTTTCTCAGGCTGCCGTTGCGATTCATGAGCGCATCGCCACCGGTGATGAGGATGTCGCGCAACTGCTTGTCGTCACGATAATATCTCATCAGTCGGCGCAACTTGTTGTCCCACGTCTCCTTGGGCTTGAGCGCCTCCCAGTCGAAATTGAACCGTCCGCTCTGGAAATCGTACAGTCGCTGGCACGAGGCGCACAGTCCGCCGCATGCACGCCCGATGGTGTCGGGAATGAGGATGGCCACCTCGGGGTAACGCCGATGGATGTTGCCGCCACCGGGCACCAGCCATCCTGCGGCGTTGGGCTTGCCCTCCTCCACTTGGTCTTCGCGCTCCCACGCCCTGATATGGCCGAAGGCATCGACCAGCTCGCGGGAGTAGAGCACATACGAGCGTAGCGCAGTGTCGTCATAGCCATTGCCCGAGATGTCCATCAGAGAGAGGTAGTAGGGGGTGACAAAGACGGGCATGCCTTTCTTCTGCGCCCGGTGGTAGATGTCTTTCAGTTCGTCAGAGAGCGTCTCGCCCATGAGATGGCTCAGCTCGCGCAGACTGCGCGCGGCCATAGCGAGGTGGAACCGGCAGTCGGTCCACCACTCCTCCACCATGCGGCGTTTCTCGGCCATGTCGGCATCGGCGGGAAACACATAGCGGCTCTTGTCCGAATGGTGGGTATCGATGCGCTCGATGAGACGGTCGATGATGCGTTGCCGGTTGGCCGCCCTCATCCGCACGATACGGGGGTCGGTGCCGGTGTCCCACCGTTTCATCCACCTCACGAGACGCTGACGGTCGGGCAGCTCGGGCGTGAAGGTGGTAAGGGCCTCAAACTGCTGATAGATATCGATGAGGAAGTCGACGCTCACCTCGTCGGGCCGGCATCGGTCGGTGAGAAACCGCCAGAGCAGCGAGATGGTCTCTATCGTCACGTCGCGGTCGGCAGAGGCCTCCCTGACGGTTTGCCCGTCATAGCGGATGAGCCGGCTGATGGTTTCGGCCTCGGCCGACAGCGGCCGCCCGCTGTCAAGACCCAAGGCCTCTGTGAGCCGACGACCGAAGGCAACGGCATCGGTGCTCGTCACCGCCATCTGCCGAATGTTGGGCAGGCGGGTTCTGAACAGTTCACGAATATCACGCGAGGTAAGTTTCATCATTTTTTGTTTCATAAGCATTCAAGTTTGTTTTTGTACAATAATCTCATCAGACCGGAGACACAACAGGCTCCGCGGGGTGACGACCCGTGGCAGGCGCAGGGGCAAGGGCGTAATCGACCGCGAGGAAGATGCCGGATCATGCCGGATGATTGCCCCAAGACACCGATTCGTTTGGAACACAACAGCCAATCGAAAGGCACGTCGCGACAACGTCCACGGGACACCGCAGGGCACATGGATGATGCCATCACGATGGCATGCTACATCGTTGCTTCAATAAAAAAAATCCGGTCACAATTCATAGTAACAGTTCAAATATACGAAAAAAAATGGAGAATGACAAATTTGTCATCTCATTTTAACATTTGTCGCCACGCATCATCAGTGCATATCCATACATCGGAATGCCCCGTCAGGGCAGGCC
>DBQL01000177.1:9690-13588 GCA_002305235.1 Prevotella sp. UBA1395
TGCCGAAATCAGGGTACAATCTGAGCGTCGCGCGAAAGCTATCGAATCGTCACGCGAAAGCTATCGAATCGTCGCGCGAAAGCTATCGAATCGCGACACGATTAGATAGCTTTCGCAAACCCACCTCGCAAAGACGCCGCCGGGAGGGCGGCCAAGCGCATTCCGCATACAGGATAGATTGCTGACAACAAACAAGTTATGTCGAAATCGGCACCCACGAAAACAGTCGTGCGACAACATGCCGATACAGGCCCTTGACGTAGAAACTCTCTCGAAAACCGAAATTGACACTGCCCCAACTTTGATATTTGCCAATCTACTTTCAGATTTGACACAATTACAAAAAAAAGATTCTGTTTTGATTTATATCAAGAATATTCACATATCTTTGCACCATCATCTTAAAGACATCAACCGATAACCATCAACAACCCTGCCTCCGGACAACCGAGTCGAGACCTCACCGCAACCCACTGACAGGGACATGAGGTAGGAAGAATTCTAAAACGCTAATTTTAATATAACTAACTTATGAAGAAAAATTACTTGAAAACAATGTTGGCCGCAGCACTGCTGATGGCGGGCAATGGCACAATGAGTGCGCAAGACACCTACACAAGCGTGTACAATCGTACAGCATCTACTTGGACTGCCGACGACGTGGCTGCATGGGGAGGAAATGCCAACCTTGCCGTGAACGATACATACGGTTTGGGGTTCAGTACTGTCAAACCGGGAAGTGCTTATTCTGCCACACAGACCTTTGCCGTCTCAGAGAATTCCAAGATAAAATATGAGGTGACATGGCGTACGGGAAACTCTACGGGAAGGACCTCCAATTTCGAGTATATCCAGTTTGGAGATAAGGTAAGACTGAGTTATAACAGTTCATACAATTTCTATCTGAACACCGACGGCACGTCATCAGCCACCACGCAGGTGCTATATTATAAAGGTGTTCAAAATTATACCATCACCATTATCTTTAACACGGCGACCAAAAGCGTTGAAAGTTTCAACTTCAATGGCACAGATCTTACATCAAAAGTGGCCGGCACACTCGACGGAAACTTCAATAACCTCTCCTTCGGATTCGTCCGTGGCGGCAGCACCTCAGCATGGGAATACCCCAACTACCTGACCGCCATCGATGTTTCGGAGAGCAAGCAAACGGTGACCACCAAAGATTATACCATCAACTACCAACTCGACGGTACAACCATCAGCACAAACACCGGCACAATGGCAGTGGGTTCAAGCATTGCGGCCGAACCATCCATCACCGTTGATGGTGTGAAATATATTCTTAATGACGATATTGCCCCGACAATGACTATCGCAGAGGGTGCGGAGAACGTGTTGAACGTGGCTGTGAGACAGCCTTACACCGCCACACTCAATGTCACCACAACAGTAAACGGCGTTGATAACACGGTGACAACCAACTTGGTGGAAAGCGATACCCACGACAAGACATGGAGCTACGCCTATCCGATGTATGTACTGAGCAATGGTGTATATTACAAGGCTGACAACACAAGCGCATACGGTGAGAGCGGAACATTCACCAATGGTGAGACCATCAACAAGACCGTTACTTATTCCACAGCCGACAATGATGTCGTATTCTATTCAGATGCGTCGGCCACTCCCGGAACGAACTTTAACTATTCTAACGGCGAGTCGGGTGTCGTTTTAGCACAAAACGCTCGTGACCGCGGTATTCAGGTAGGCACTTTGCCCGCCGGAAACTACGACTTCATCGTAAATTTCACGGCTTACAACAAGCGCTCGCTGGTCATCAGAAGCGGTATCAACGACCCATTGGCAAGCCTCACATCCACAGGTATAGGTGAAATGACAGGAACATTGAGCCTCTCGGAAGAGACAAGCGGCCTCGTAATCAACGGCGCAAACTCTTCAACAGCAAAGACCAACCAGTCGGAAGACTTCGATTATGTCATCGTGAGAAAGCAAGCCGATCCCACAGTGACCATCGATGCTACGTCGCAGATGGCGTCATACAGCAATACCACGGCAGTGACCGTACCCGATGAAGTGACCATCCTGATCGCCAAGTCGGCCGATGCCACCAACGGTGTGGCGCTCTACAAGGTGGCAAGCAAGGTGATTCCCGCCAACACGGGCGTGATCCTGATGAGCCAAACAACCGGTGAGAAGACACTGGCATGGGGCGGAACAGCCGTCACAGACGATTTCACGGGCAATATCCTCAAGGCCACGGGCGCCAATGCCGTGGTGGCCACAGGCACCGAATATGCGCTGCTCAAGGGCGAGCAGGCCTTCGCTCAGGTAGCGGCAGACGTGGCCATGCCGGCCAACAAGGCTTATCTCACCATTGATGCCGCCGCCGCGAAGCTCGCCATCAACNNGTGGCCGGACAGCAAGTGAACGGCAGCTACAAGGGACTGGTGATTAAAGGCGGAAAGAAATTCATCCAAAAATAAAACATCTTACATTCAACAGATAAAAACATAGCGATATGAAACAGACATATATCCTTCCCGCCATCAAGGTGAAGAACATCACGGAAAACTTCGATTTGCTGCAATCCTCGGCAGACTACACCATCAAGGTAAACGGCTCTGAACAGATTACCACATCTGACCAAATGGGTGCCAAACTGAAACATTACAGCGCTTGGGAAACCGAAGACGACCAACAGGGTTATGAATAATCCCTGACGGGACACCGAACAGCGAGCCTCACCGTTGACATTGTGCAACCGGTGAGGCTCTTTTTATGTCGTAAACTTGCATAGTTCAGAAAGTTTGGGTACTTTTGCAAGGTATTTTCGACTTGCCGTAATCATTAATTCATTTTACATTATGACGACAAAATCATGGTCATCGATAGCCTTGCTCTGTATGACGTATGGCACACTCGCGGCCCAAAACAATGCGGGGACAGAGGCAAAACCCTTTGAACATCTCGACGTGTCGGTCTCGGCCGGCAGCACAGGCGTGGGATTGGAACTCGGGTCGAACATCTCGAACAACGTAAAACTGCGCGTAGGATTTTCGACAATGCCCCGATGGACTGACGACATGAAGTTTGGCGTGCAGGTGGGAGACACCCCCGAAAGCAAATACGATGCCAACGGCAACAGGGTGGAAACCAAATTCGACCGACTGCAAAAGCGAATGAAAGAGCTGACAGGCTTCGACGTGGACGAAGTGATACACATGGAGGCCAAGCCTAAGTTTTACAACTTTCAGCTCTTGGTAGACATCATGCCTTTTGCCAATAAGCATTGGCACCTCACCGGAGGATTCTATTGGGGCAACAGCACGCTCGCCGATGCCGTGGTGTCGAGAGATGACATGACGACCATGCTCGCCGTGGGCATGTATAATAATATGTATGGCAAGGCCATGAACCAAGAACCGTTTGTGACGGTGAACGGTGTCGACGTGTATAACGACGACCTCTCGGAGAAACTCACCCGATACGGACGAATGAAATATCGTATCGGTGAGATGAAAGAGACCGGCGAGCCTTGCTATGCCGAGCCCGACGAGAACGGAATCATCAAGGCCGAGGCGGTGGTGAACAACTTCAAGCCGTATCTCGGATTCGGTTACGACGGACGGTTGGGCAAGGAAGACGGCGGCTGGAAGATCGGATTCGATGCCGGCATGCTGTTCTACGGCGGCAAACCGCACGTGTACACCATGCGCACCGTGGAACAGACCACCACCGACCCGGTGAGTGGCGCCACACAATATTCTTTCACCCGCGAGCGCGTAGACTTGGCACGCGACGTGACAAACTATCGACCGAACATCAAGGGAAAGATGAATCTCATCAAGGCAATGGTGGTTTTCCCCGTGCTGAACGTGAAAATCACCAAGACTCTGTTCTGACAACCCACCAC
>DBQL01000163.1:0-652 GCA_002305235.1 Prevotella sp. UBA1395
AAGGACAAAAGGCAACCGAGGTAAGAACAAAACGCACATATTTTATGAAGAAAACCCTTGCATCTATAGACATCGGCTCGAACGCAGCACGATTGCTTATCAAACAGTTTAACGACGAGGCCGTGGGTCTCGAGCGTGTGAAGAAACTCATGTTCATCCGTGTTCCCCTCCGTTTGGGAAAGGATGTGTTCACGCTTGGCAAAGTATCTAAGGAGCGTGAAGAAATGATGATCCGCATGATGAAAGGCTACAAGCAGTTCATGAAGCTCTATCAGGTAGACGCTTACCGTGCCTGTGCCACATCGGCCATGCGCGACTCGGCCAACGGACAGAAAGTAATAGCCCGCATCAAGAAAGAGAGTGGCCTGACGTTAGAAATCGTGAAAGGCTCCGACGAGGCCCTGTTGCTTGTCAATAACCTTGTGGAAAAGACCGACTCCAACGAGGGAAACTTCGCCTATGTCGATGTGGGCGGAGGCTCGACAGAGGTTTCCTTGATCCACGATGGCATTTTGGCCGAGAGCCATTCCTATAATATCGGCACGCTGCGACTGCTTTCCGGCAGGGTCTCGCCCGAGGAATGGAAGGAGATGGAGAACGACCTCGAAGGCTATGCCCACCGGTTTCCCGACATCAGAATCATCGGTTCGGG
>DBQL01000163.1:657-1524 GCA_002305235.1 Prevotella sp. UBA1395
CTCTACACGCTGCTCAAACCCATGAGTCTGCAGGAGCGCATGGAGACTTTCAGTCTCAAAGACGACCGCGCGGACGTGATAGTACCCGCTGCACAGATCTTCCTCGACGTGGCCAAGCAGTTGAAATGTGACAAGATCATCGTGCCCAACATCTCTATGGCCGACTCTATCGTAGACGGATTGTACCGCCGGTTGAGAGAACAGAAATAACCATCGGGGCCTCATCTCCCCGCCCCTGCCGACAACTTTCGTCCCCAATCCCTCACACCCGTGTTGCCGTGGCATCATTTCGCCGACACGACATACACATCAAGCGAAGAGCCTTGCCCCACTATCCGGTGGAGTCAAGGCTCTTCTCTTGGTGTATGTATGCCCCCGCCGCCACGCGGCAGAAGCTCTATCGGGATTTAATAGTCTGTGTTTTCGGGGTCGAAGTTGGTCCATCCGTTCAGCCAAGTGTCACCGGCCTTGAACGCACCGATATAGGGCACCTGCGTGAACCAGCTGTCCAAGCCAGTGAACATGGCCGCGGTGAGCAGTGCGCTGCCTGCCGATGGCATGTATCCGTTGGCCTGCATGCCAAGCTCCGCGATCGTGGCCAGCACCTTGTTACCGCTTTGCGCGTTAAACCACGTGCTCGAAAAACTCTTCTTCGTGGCATCGGTCACGGGCTTGCTGCTTGCGTCATATCCGGTCACGAACACGTCCTCATAGAGCTTGTTGGCATCGCTGCCGGTCACATCCATGCCCGCGAACCACACGTTGTTGATACGGAGGTTTCCGGCTGTGGCCGCTCCCTGCGTGTTACCCTTCTGGTTATCGAGAATCAGACCGATGGGATAACCCAAGGCCACCGAGTTGAAGCAG
>DBQL01000163.1:1593-4824 GCA_002305235.1 Prevotella sp. UBA1395
TCGAAGCCGTTGCTCTGTGAGGTATCGGCAATCTTGGAGTCGCGCACCACCAGTCCGAACTGCACCTTGCCCGAGTATCCGTTGTCGGTGTCGAAGTCGTCGTCCCAGCCTTTGAACGCAACCATGTACTTACAGTTTACCTGTCCGCCAAACCATTCGTATGAGTCGTCGTTGGAGTACGACACCTGCACGTGGTCAACCTGTGTTCCCGAACCTACCGATCCGAAGGTAAGGCCGTTGATCTCTTTGTCTTTCTCGAAGGGATAACCCGCAAACTCGATACGCACATAGCTCAGCACGCCCGAGTTGTCGGCATTGTCGTCTCCGCCGTGCTTGGTGCGCGGGCCGCCCTCGATCTGCATTTCGGCCTGGTTGTTCTGCGCCTTTCCACAGAGGATAATTCCTCCCCAGTCGCCCGGCTTGCGACTACCCTTGGCCTGTGCCGAGGTGAACACGATAGGTTCCGATGCCGTTCCCTGCGCGACGAGCTTTCCACCACGCTCCACGATGAGCGACGCCTTGGTGCCCTTGTCGCCCTTGATCACCGTTCCCGGCTCTATGGTGAGCTGCGCGCCATTGGCGATATATACCCATCCCTTGAGCGTGTAGGTGCCCTTCTTGATGGTTTGCTTGCCGGTGAATACAAACTCCTGATTGCCATTGCCTATCTCCTTGCCGTTGGGGTCTTCTGTTCCCGAGGTGAACAAGATGCCGTCGGCAGCCTTCAAGCCACCATCGGTGGTCCAGTTGTACCCTGTGGGTTGCGGGGTAGGGGTTTCATTGTCGTCACTGCTGCTGCACGATGTCAAAGCTGTTGCAGCCATCAGGATGCTCATACATCCATACATCCAATTTGTCTTCATACGTAATTTGTGTTTATGATACGTTAAACATGTTTTCAATTTACGGCCGTCGGCCTTGTCAGAATTTGTAAGTCAGTGCCACCCCGATGTTTCTTCCGGGCTTGTAGGCACGCACTATCTCGTCGACGGTCTTCGTGGAGCCGTCAGATTTCTTGGCGTCGGCAAACTGCTTGTAGTACACTTTCTCGGCGAGAATATCCCTCACGTTGAACTTCAGTTCCCACCGGTCGCCGAATTTCTTGGTGGCCGAGAGGTCGAACACGTTGCGGGGCATCTCGTACGAGTCGGGTATGCGGGCCGTTTCGTCCGATCCCGAGCCTGTCGTTCCCTCCGAGCGGCCCACGCCGATGATGCGCTTTCCGATGCGGTTGTATAGCAGTGCCACGCTCAGCTGCTTGGCGTCGTTGCGATAGAACAGTCCGGTGTTGATGAGATAGGGCGACTGTCCCTGCATGGGCCTGTTCTCTTCCTTCGAGCCGGCGGGGAAATTCACGCGGCTGCGAATCAGCGCTCCGTTGAACGACCAGCTGAAATTTCTCAGTCCGATGAACGTGAGGTCCTTGCGGATATCAAGCTCCACACCGATGTTGTTCGCGCTTTGGGCGTTCTTGTACGAGTAGATGAGGTCTGTACCACCGGCCACTGTATAGGTCCACTCTATGGGCGAGTCGAAGTGTTTGTAGAAGGCGGCCAGCGAGATTTGCTCTCCGCGCGAGGGGTAGAACTCATAGCGCAGGTCGATATTGTCTATGCGGCAGCTGCGAAGCTCGGTGTTTCCCTGCACGCTCGAGGCGAGGTCGAAGTCGTAATAGACCGATGACGACACCTCACGAAACTCCGGACGGTTGATCGTGCGGCCGTAGCTGGCGCGCAACTGGTGCATATCGTTGAACTTATAGGTGGCGTTGAACGAGGGGAAGAGGTCTTTGTCACGATAGTGTCTCGATGTCTCGCTGCGCTCGTTATCTCGTGTGTTGGAAACAAGTTCCATGTCATTGTACTCATAGCGGACACCGGCAAGGATGCTCAAGGGACCAAAGGGGAGAGTCGCGGTGAGGTATCCTGCGCCCAAGGTGTTGTGTCCGCTGTAATTGTTTCTCCATCTCACCTGCTCGAGCACGTCCATACCCTTGTCGCCAAGGTTGTCCGCGTCGGAGAGGAGCGTGGGGATGTCCATGTGCCTGAAGCCGTTGGGCAGCGTGTTGTCGGAGGCGTCCCAGTGGTAGATAAACTCTCGGGCCATGTAGTCGCGTGTGCGATATTCGCCGTAGGCACCGTATTTCAGGCTCGGGGTCCATGAGTTGATCTTCAGCGCGGTCTTGTTGTTCACGTTGGCCGAGAAGATATGCTCGTCAAGCTCGGTCCATTCGCGTGAGATGTCGTTGCCGGTAGTCAGCGCGAGCTGTCCGCTCTCGATGGCGTCGTCGACAAGATAGCGGCGACGGTCGGGCATATACCGGTTGGCGTACGCATAGCCCACGCTCCAGTCCAACTGGTCGGCGCCGAAGGTATGCTTGCCCGTGAGCTGGCCGTTGTAGGCCATGCGACTGCGGTAGTAATACTCGGCCGAGTTCTCGAGGTTGGCCTGTGCCGACACGCCCTCACGCCACGTGTAACGCTGGTTGGTAAGATGGTTGAAGATATTTTTCAGCTCATACTTGTGGTTCCCGCTCGGAGAGAGGAGCGTGAAGTTGAGCATCGCGCCCACACGGCGGTTGTTGTTATACTGGTCGTCGACAGAGTGGCGCAGGTAATTGCTGCGGTCGTTGGCCACATCGTACACGCCGAAGAGGTTGTTCTGCATGTCCTCATACTTCCGGTAGTCGTTAGAGTAGTTCAGGGCAGCGATCATTCCGAGCTTGCGACGGCCGATCTGCCAGCGATAACTGCCGTTGACGCCCAACTTGACATCACCCCATACCGACTTGTTCTTGACCGTCCAGTCGTTGTTGAACCCTCCGGTGAGCAGCCCCTCGCCAATGCTTGAGAGCCGCGTTGTCGACTTGCTGAAGGTTGACAGGTCTCCCAGCGAGGAGTCGTTCCAGTTGCCTCCCACGGTGAACGCGAGCGAGTTGGATACCGGTATCTCCTTGGTGTTGATCAGGATAAATCCTCCGGTGTAGTCGGCCGGATATTCTGCCGAAGGCGTCTTGACAATGGTGAGGTTGTCTATCTGCTGACTCGGGATGATGTCGAACGAGAAGGCGCGGCTGTCGGCCTCGCTGCTCGGCACGGCACCGCCGTTCATCCATACATTGTTATATCTCTGCGACAACCCGCGCACCATCACAAACTTGTCGTCGATGAGGCTCACGCCCGGCACGCGGCGTATCACCTCGCCGGCGTTGGAGTCTTGCGTTTTCTCTAT
>DBQL01000163.1:4854-6892 GCA_002305235.1 Prevotella sp. UBA1395
ATAGACACCTCGCCCAACTGATGCTCGTCGGGCTGCATGGCCACGCGGATGCCGTCAGAGTTGTCTAACGGCCGAGAGGCCACCTGATCGATCGTCTGCGACTTGAAACCCACATAGGTGACCAATAACGCATACTTGCCCGACCGTAAGCCGTCGAGCCTGAACCTGCCATCGATATCGGTCACAGCCTTGCGGTCTGTGCCTTTCACGGTTACCATAGCGCCAATGAGCGGCTCATTGGTCTTGGCGTCTGTCACCACTCCTACAATAGACTGGGCCATCGCCTGAATGGTGACCCACACCAGCAGCACAACAACTGCCATTCCCCTTTTGCAATCTTTCATCTTATTTTGATAAACACTTGATTAATTTTCCTGCTGCAAAGTTACGGCCGTATTGTTACAGCAAGGTTGCACGGTTTTGACGAATCGAACACAAGATGTTTACGATTGGGTTACAATCGGGTGCCGATGCCGAGGCCTGTAACATCATTGTAAAATCCTGACAAAACCTTCGCTCGTTTTCGCGCGAAATGCATCGGCACCAGCCTTGCCCGCAAATACGGCCAAAATGAGGCAGTTTAGTATCATATTGAAAATCAGCATTTTACGAAAAAGACTGCGGATTTTTCTCGTCACAGATGCCCGATGATGCTGCGATTACTATCTTTTCGCCCATCGAAAAGGCCTCTTTCGCATGGCGAAAGAGGCCTTTTCGAATGAGCATAAAGCCCTAAACGCGGGGTGAGAACGCTGTCGGCACACGGAAAACCCGACCAAACGCGCGACGGATGATGCTTAAACCCGGGAAAAAACGGCAAACGATTCTCCGGAAAGGAACTTCTCAAATGTTAAAATCCGTGACTATTTTCTTACACCATCGGCACCACCCCACCCTGTGCCGCGGCCCGCCGGCCGCCGGGGATGCGTGCCCGTCGCGCTATCTTCGCGTTCTCACCACCTCGTGTATCACGTTGCCACGCTTGTCGATCATGCGCAGCACGAGCGAGTCGGCGGTGGCCGTCACCACCGAGAAACCGGGCTCGCCGCTGCAAAACACGGTGCCCGCCGTGGCGTTGAACACGGTCATTCCGCAAGCGGAGTAAATCACACTGCCGTGACACAACAATCCCAATGCAATGAAAAAAGGATGGGAAGGAATGAAGAAAGGGATGGAATAGNNGAAAGCAGCAACATCCCCACCCTTGTCCCAATGGACAAAGATGGGGATGAAGTGATGCGGAGATGGCTCCGAGACCTTAACCGGCACGGAACTCAAGCGGAACCAACGCTTAGTTTTCCATGAATTTCTTGGCCGCACGGAGCTGATGGCGCATGATACTCAGGAACTCCTGACTCTCTTGCAGGAAGTTCAGGTACACGAGCGACACCTGAAGCATCTTGTTATTGTCGGTCTGCTGAATGCGATCGATGTGGCGTTTGCGTATGAGGCTCAGCTCATCTTTGCACGCGTCTGCCTCGGCAAGAATGTTGCGATACTCGTCATAGTTACCCGTATCGATGTTATCCTGTGTCATCCGCATGAGGTCGTTGATCTTGTGGCGCACGCTTTCAAACTCTTGCGCGTACTCGGTGGGCAGCGGATTGAAGTTGTTGTCTACATGCTCCTTGATGGGTTCGAGCATACGGCGCAGACAGTAGAGGAACTGTTGGTCGGAGTTGGCACCGAGGTGGAACCACGTGTTGCGCTCGATGGCGATGTCGGCAGGCGACCGTTTCAGTCCGAGCAACTCCTGACGGCGATACTTTTTCAACTCATTCTGCTCGTTGCGAATCTCTTTCAGACTGCGACGCAGGGCCTTCACGTCTTGATTGATGAATCCATCGGCAATGCGATTGTATTCTTTTTGCGCGAAGTGGTTGACAAAACTCTGGGTCTTGCTGACATGTCTTCGCAGCATGTCCCATACCAATTCAGGGTCTCTGGTACGCATCATCAGACTGAAGATGCTGTCCTTATTGTCGTTGGCCAACTTCTTGGTGAAGCTGCGATTAGAGCGGATCAGCGAGAACACCAC
>DBQL01000098.1:0-4421 GCA_002305235.1 Prevotella sp. UBA1395
GAGAGCGGGTCTAACGACAGCGACCTGATGCCCGACAGCCACACGACCTTTGCGCTTCGCTATCTGTTGGGAGGCATCTACGACAGTTATAAGCGCAATGCGGAGCGTGAGCCGGCATATTTTGAAATAGACTTAAAACTCGATAAATGAAGAATTCCATATTGTTATTGGGGGGAGTACTGCTGACCCTCGTGTTTATGTTATGGCCGGCATCGGTGTTCGAACTGGTAGACAACCGCAGTGAGTTTGCCAATGAGATGTACAACGAAAACTTCTATCTCATCGTCGCGATTGTCTCGGCGGGGGTGGCTTGGGGTGCTTCCGCTCTGTTTTATTATGTCATCAACAGCGTGAGCTTCAGTCGTTGGTACCATTGGCTCATCACTCTTTTGGTGGCCGCGACAGTGGCGCCGATAGTGAGTTACATCTATCTTTCGGGTGTGCTTTCCACCGATTACGGTTCAAACCTGTTGGGATTCTGCGTGCTCGACAGTGTGGTGACGATGGCGTTGTTTGTCATTGCCTCGTTCGCCATGCGCTGGTGGAGTTCAAACTGCAGGCATACCCCCATCCCGGAGTGACGTCGGCCAATCGGGGGACCATCGGTCCATACGTTTGTTCATGCCATCACGGCATGGTATCGAGGCATCATCAGGCTTGGCTGAAAGCCCATTTGCCCACATGCACAAGTCTGCACGTCGTCAAAGTCTAATCCTCAACGCTCAAAGTTCAAAGTTAAGATATGCGATTATTTTTATTTCTTGTCGGTGGCACCGGGTCGCGGGTGATGCGCCCGCTCATCATGCAGTTTGCGGCCGGAGTGCATCCTCTGAACGATGCCGGGCAGCCCATGCCGGTGGAGGTGATTCCCATCATCATGGATCCGCACAAGGCCAATGAAGACTTGAAGCGCACGGAGAACCTGTTACGATGGTATCGGTCTATCCGTCGCACGCTCTATGGCGAGTCGGTGGATGTGCCCAAGGGATTCTTCTCGGTCAAGGTCTCCACGCTGAGCGACATTCTTCCCGGAGGCTCCAACCTGAGTGACACCTTCCTGTTCAATCTCGGGGCCGTGGAGTCGAAGCGGTTTCAGGATTTCATCTCATATAGCACGCTCGACACCGCGAACCAAGCCTTGTGCTCGATGATGTTCTCTGAGGGGCAGCTTCAGACCAAGATGGATATCGGGTTTGTGGGTTCTCCCAATATCGGAGCGGTGGCTTTGAACCAGTTTAAGGATTCCGAGGAGTTCCGACAGTTTTCTAATGTATTCCGGAAGGATGACCGCATCTTCATCGTGTCGAGCATTTTCGGCGGCACCGGAGCAGCCGGTTATCCGATCATCGTGAAGAACATACGCAACGCCGGAAACAACGCGGCCATCAATAACCGTGGCGACCTGCGCGACGCGCGTATCGGAGCGCTTACGGTATTGCCTTATTTCAATGTGCAACAGGATGTCAACAGTCCGATCAGTCGTGCCGATTTCATTTCTAAAACCAAGTCGGCGCTGTTCTATTACCATGACAACCTCACGGGGTTGACACAGGGTGGGGTGGAGCTCAGGCTCTCAAAGATCAATGCATGCTATTATCTTGGCGATGAAGTACCGTCGAATCCCTATTTCAATGACCCCGGAGGCAACGGCCAGCGCAACGACGCCCACGTGGTAGAGTATGTGGGGGCATTGTCGATTATCGATTTCATGAGCATCCCCGACGACCAGTTGGTGACCGAGGATGGCAATGCCCGCAACCCGATTTATAAGGAATATGGCTTGTCGCAAGACAAAATGACAATGAGCCTCAAGGATTTCGGGGCACAGACAAGACTGTTGGTGAACAGGCAGATGGCCAAGTTTTTCTTGAGCTATCAATATCTTACCAATCAGTTCAGACAGGATGTGGGGCGCGGATTCACGCAGGACAAGCCGGAGATACAACACAGTTTCTTGGCCACGAGCTTCTATACCACTCTGACCAACGACTTCTTCGTGGCTTATCGCACATGGCTCAAGGAGCTGTCGGGCAACCAGCGCAGTTTCGTTCCGTTCAACCTCATGTCTTCACAACTGGCAGATGCACTCACCGATGTGGCTCCCAAGAAGGGCTTTTTCAGTGGGGAGATCAATTATAAGGTGCTGTTAAGTCAGCTCAACAAGGCTTCGCAGACTGCCGTGAAAGACGGTCGGTTCGGGTCAGACAAGGTTGCCTTACGACTGTTGACACTGCTCGACGAGACCCTTGACAAGTTGGTCGACGAGAAATACAACGGTCTGATATAACGATACTGATACGAAAACTCATAGTTCAAAAGCCCGTAATGTAAGCCGTTTCGGCCGATGGGCCCAAAGATTAAATTTAAATGTCGAAGATATTATCCTATAATAATAAGACCACCGGCGAGGGATGGATCCCGTTGTCCAACCAGTACAGTGCCGATGAGATCAATATGATCAGCGATCCCAATGGTGGATTGTCGGCCGTCCCGCGCACGGCCATCCCGTCTCCCTTTGCCCAAATGGACTTGGTGAAGAATGCCTTTCGCCGCCTCTCGATGAATTCGAGACTGAACGGAGAGCTGATGGACGAGCGGTTGGTGGGGCATGCGCTCGACGTGGCACAGCTGTTTTTCAATCTCCCGGAGCTTCGCACCAAGCTCCATGTGGTGGAATGGAACAAGAGTGCGGCGTTGCGGATGCTTGAGTCTGACAGTCAACACAAGCTCTTGGGCGATACCTTGGAGATGTTTCTGCAACAGGACAAGGAGGCATTCAACTTTGACCGCATGGACAAGATTTATTTTCTGGTCTATGGAAACCAAGTGATCGGCAGCACATCGCCTGTCACTTTGTTCATGGCCACACCCAATGCTCAGGCTGCCCGCTTTGCCATCCCGGTGGAACAGAATGTCAATCTCTTCGATTTGACAAGGCCGCTATACATGCGTACGCCCAAGTTCGTGAAATATATCTACGCGCTCTTCACCGCCTATCCTGACTTGAAGCGATGGTGTGGAGAGATGAACGCCTACCTGATCACGTGCTTTGAACTGCTGTCGCCACAGTTGCGGCAGGAGATTCTGACAGAAGTGGGCAACCCCAAAGCAATGGATTATGAGAGTCAGGACCGTGCGTTGCAATACCTCAAAATCTCGTATGCACCATCGGAAGAGGGTATCAATGCTCTCGGCGTGCCGTTCTATTGTGCCCGTCAGGCCGATATTCAGGCGGCCATTCAGCGTAGCGACTTCAGAATAGCACCCTCCATTCATCCGGAGGGAGAGCGGCTTCCGCTCGTTTTGCAAAACCATCTGAACGCCCCTTTAAGCGATCCGTTCAACTATATCACCGGTAATTGGGATGATTTGACAATCATCAGGCCCGAAGATTACGCCGTGGAGCCGGAGAAAAGAATACTCCCCGCCACCTCGCATCAATATCCGTGGCTGACCGACGATGATTTCTTCCAACCGTCGTTGATCAAGCTCGACTATACGATGGACCGTGACTGTTTCTTCGACGGCAATCTCTCGGTGGCAACCATAGAGACCGATAACGCAGACTTCCTGCTACCTTTGAGCAAGACTTACTTCAAGTATTTTACCGTAAACGATCTGCAAGGCACCATTGCCGGACGGCCGCGGTTCGAGCTTATCCACTCCAAGGTGGGGCAACAAGAGAGCGTTAAGGCTGTGCTTCGTATCCCTGTGCAGAAGCGTGACGGTTTCATCACGCTCGAACGCACGTATGTTCAGGCCGTGGGAGTGGATATGAGGTATGACCGAGACAATGACCGCGGCTATTTTATCACCGTTCCTTTTGCGCTGAGCATATTCCCCTTTGTCAAGGCTGCCGACCTGAAACAGTATAATGTGCAGTTGGTAGACAGGGCCTTGGGGATGCTGGAGAACTGCCATCTCAACATGGAGTTTCACGATTGCCGTCCGGGAGGCGAGAGCATCGCGCTCCCGGCGCTTAAGCGCGCGCGTAGTTTGAAGAGCGAAAAACGTGTCGGTTCCGATTATTATCGGTTGCCGGCGACTTTCGATTACATCACCGTACAGCTCACAGACGAGCGCGACAGCCTGATGTCCGAGGGGATTATCTGTCCGCGCTGGGCATCGCACGTCGAGGGACATGAGGCGTTTACCTTTGCCATTGACTTCGGAACGACCAACACTCATGTTGAGTACATGCGACAAGGGCAGATGCCTGAGCCATTGACAATAAGCTCCGACTCGAAGGAAAGACTCATGGCCACCTTATATAATGGTGAGCATATCCTCTACGATGTCATTCTGAAGCAGGAGTTTTTGCCTCGAAACATTGGTCAAGTCTATGGTTTTCCACAACGCACCGTGCTCTCGGAGACCGAGCGTATGGATGCTGACAACGTGGATGAGATCGTTGCTTTGGG
>DBQL01000098.1:4477-5785 GCA_002305235.1 Prevotella sp. UBA1395
CGGGCTTATCTCACTGAAATCGCACTGCTGATGCGCACCAAGGTACTGTTAGAAAATGGCGATTTGAGCAAGACGAGGCTCGTTTGGTTCTATCCTTTGTCCATGAAGGTGGGCAATGTACGTAAGTTGGGCGAGATGTGGTCAAAGACTTTTCAGGATGTTTTTGGTGTGGAGCCGGACGAACGCAATCTCATCCAGATGCCCGAATCGGTTGCTCCATACTATTTCTACCGTGGGTCGAGCCAGTTTAGGGGTGCTGCTTCCACAGTGGCATCTATCGATATCGGAGGCGGTTCGAGCGATGTCGTGGTCTTTGAATCCAATGCTCAGCAGCCCACTATACTCTCATCGTTCCGCTTTGCGGCCAATGCGCTGTTTGGCGACGGCTTTTCCGAGGTGCCACATGGCGACAGTAATCCCATGTTGGTGAAGTATGTGGACTATTTCAGACGCTTGTTTGATGCCGATGACGACCGATACGGAGAACTGAACGGCATCTTGGACGATATTACTTCCAAGCGAAAGAGTGAGGATATCAACGCTTTCCTGTTCTCTGTGGCACAGAATAAGGTGGTGGGAGATAACGACGTGTTCTCCTATAACCGTCGATTGAACGAGGATGGGCGTCTCAAGATCGTGTTCATCTATTTTTATTCTACGCTCATTTATTATGTGGCGCAGATGATGAAACATCGTGGTTTGTCCATGCCAAGGTCTGTGATGTTCTCCGGAACAGGCTCCAAGGTGCTTGACATAGTAGGTAGTAAGCGGGAACTTGACCTTTTGTCCAAGGCCATTTTCGAGCGGGTTTATCAGTGTCAGTATTCAGAAGACGGCTTCTCCATAGTCATGGAGCGCAAGGAGCCTAAGCAAATCACCTGTCGTGGAGCACTGATGCAGGTGCGCGATAGCAGCGGATGTGCACATGTGGACCGGTTGAACGGACTGATGGACAGCTTTGATTCCAACCTGAAATACAACTATTCTGCCATCGAGATGGAGCGTCTGACCTATGCAGACATGGACCGTGCCGAGGTGAGGACTATGATCGTGGAGGCGGTGAAGGCCTATAACGATTTCTTTTGCCAACTGTGTGATGACATCCATGTGGTCGACCGCTTCTTGGTCGACAATCAATCGCTTGTGAAGTTCAAGCAGTTAGTGAGCAAGGATATGGAGCATCACCTCATCAATGGATGGAATTTCGTGAACAAGAATGAATCCGACCGTAATCCGTCGGATGCCATAGAAGACACCGTGTTCTTCTATCCGATCATCGGAAGCATACGTGATAACCTCATCGAAAAC
>DBQL01000098.1:5843-6636 GCA_002305235.1 Prevotella sp. UBA1395
GCTTCGGACCTGTCAGACCCGGCAACACACTCTTCCGAGTCATCCCAAGGAGTGCCCTCCGTTGACGGTTCCTTGTCCGTGACGAATGCAAACAGTCAGACCATCTACCTCGCCGCACCCACTCCCGACGGCCTTTTCATGGAAACGAGCCGGACAGAAGAGGTGGGAAAGAGCATCTATCAGCTACGGTCGGAAGACGGAATGAACGGACAGTTCATCATGTTGTCTACTCCTGATGCCATCGCAACGGCCATGATCAGTATCAGCCAGTTTGTAAAGCCGGCTTGTCGCATTGAGGGCAACACGCATCGACAGCCCCAATCCATCACCACTTTGGAAGAAGGGGTGGCCCAAAGAGACGGTACGGTTTGGAAGGTGGTACGCAAAGCGAGGGTGATCTTTGAGTAATCATTCTTGATAACAATCACTACACAGAAGGGAAAGCTATAAACAATGAATGTAAAATGCCCGAAATGTCGATTCCGGTTCGATGTTCCCGCATCGCCCGGAATGACGGAATTGCAGTGCAACTGCCCGCGATGCGGCACGCCTTTTACCTACAATGTCGAAGATTCTGACGATGTCGAGGGTCTATCTTCAGCGCAAAAGCCTGTGGACGAGACAGCACAGGAAGACAGACAGCCATCTCACGACACCGGGTCGGAGCCTTCCGACTTCGAGGAAATCGCCGCCGCGGATTTTTCATACGGTATGCCTCGCGAGCCGGAAACGGAACAATCCGGTTTCGGATCGGTCCCTCCGCCCATTCCACCCTATGGTTTTGCGGCACCAC
>DBQL01000137.1:0-1847 GCA_002305235.1 Prevotella sp. UBA1395
TGGTCGCCGGTGGCATTCTTCACCATGTCAGAAGGCAAGATCACATAGTATGCTTTCTCGGGGTTAAACTTGAAGGTCTCTGTGTAACCATCGTAGTCGGCAGCCCAAATGGTGATGGTCTTTCGATCAGACGAGAGATTCACCTTCCATGAGTCGCTCGGCTTGAAGATACTGTTATAAAGCTGATTGTCGGCTTTGAGCAGCACCTCGGGACTATCATTGACAACCGTCACAGGCTCCGCGAAGGTCACGCTGAACGACATGGGCGTATAACCCGATACCGAAGCACTGTCGGCAGGCGATGTGGAAACGGGCTGCAATATGCCGGTAGCACCTTCGAGCACCACCATGAAATCAGGATAGCCCTGATAGTTGTAAGAGTCGAGCGATCCCTTTGGCACTGTCATCGTGGCAGAAGGGCTGATCTCATAAAACGGAGCGTCGTAAGACTCGTCATAAAGTCCGATGACGGGCGCGACAGACCCCTTGGCAATGATGGTCTGCAACTTGGGGTTATAAGCAAACGCATGGGGGAAAATGGCAACCACCGACGAGGGTATGGTGACCGTGGTCAGCTCGGTACACTGTGCGAACGTGCCATCGAGGACGTACAACACATTCTCGGGAATGGTGAAAGAGGTGAGCTTGGAACCGGCAAATGCTTGCTCGCCGATATAGGTCACGGTATTGGGAAGGATGGCCTCAGTGATCCGGCTCAGCTCAAACGCATAGTCGTCGATGGCCAAGAGGCCCTTGGGGAAGGTAACGGTTTCCAAGTCGCTACCCCAGCAGGCACCACCGGAAATGCCGATACACGAAGACAAGATGTTCAGTGTCTTGAATCCTTTGGTGGGGATGGCATAGAGAATGGTATTGTCGGTGTTATAGAGTGCGCCGTCGACCAAATGGAAATTGGGGTTGTTGGCATCGATGGTCAACTCTGATACGCCCGACATACCAATGAAGCCGCTTCCCAAACTATCCAAAGTGGCAGGGAGATGGAGCTTGGTCATCGCCACGCACTTGAAGAAAGCCTCGTCGCCGAGACGTGTAAGGGTAGACGGGATATCAACATTCTGCAGCACCTTGCACTCAAGGAATGCTCCATCGCCAATGGTTTTGAGGCCCTCGGGCAATGTTACCTTCTCGAGAAGCGGGCACTTGGCAAAAACGGTCTTGTCTATGGTCTCGAGCCCGGCAGGGAGATTGACCTCCGTAAGCGCCTTGTTGCTATAGAAAGCAGCCTGACCAATCTCCTTCAAACCGGCACTGAAATTGATCTTTGCCAATGAGTAACATGTGAAAAAGGCATGGTCTGAAATCTTCTTCAAGGTAGAAGGCAGGGTAAGCTCTGTGAGTTTGCTGGAATTAAACGCGTAGGGACCGATATAAGAGAGCCCCTCGGGCAGCTTGACGGTGAGGAGTCCGGAACTCTTGAAAGCTGAACGCTTGATGGAATCGATAGTGGCGGGAAGTGTCACAGACTCGAGGTCGCTCCAATAGAAGGCTTCCTCGCCAATGGCTGTCACCGTATAGGTGTGACCATCATAGTCGACGGTCTCGGGAATGGCGGCCGAGAGTTCGTTCTTAAGATACTTGGTGACCTCAACAGTGGTTGGACTTGTTGTGCTGAAACTGAAATCGCCGCTGGTAAATGCAGTTTGGGCACCTGCTGACAAAGAAAAGAGTGCCAACAACGAGAGTAATGTTTTTCTCATAAGCTTGTTCTTCTTGATGTGAATATTAGTAATACGAGGAGTGCCGTTCATATCATGCACAGCCTCTGTTGAAATCATGTATGAAACACATTCGCGATTGTTATCATTGTGCAATATAACTTGAGAAAT
>DBQL01000137.1:1920-2288 GCA_002305235.1 Prevotella sp. UBA1395
ATGCCAACGATAAACAACAAGGGCCGCCAACCTTTAGGATGACGGCCCTTGGAATGTATCAGCAAAATGTTACTCGGCTGTTACCTGATCGGCATAATCGAGTACGTTTTTCTTGTTAGCCTCCATGCGCTCATACTCCTCGCGCGAACCCACAATGAGTTTGTCCCAGTCGCGCATACCTGTACCGGCAGGGATAAGGTGACCACAGATCACGTTCTCCTTCATGCCTTCGAGGAAGTCGACCTTACCGCGGATGGCAGCCTCGTTGAGCACCTTGGTCGTCTCTTGGAACGAGGCCGCACTCATGAAGCTCTTGGTACCAAGGGCAGCACGGGTGATACCCTGCAGGATCTGGGTTGAGGTGGCGG
>DBQL01000137.1:2300-2756 GCA_002305235.1 Prevotella sp. UBA1395
CTTGCGCGCAGACACAATCTGGCCCTTGTGCAAATTATCGGAGTCGCCGGCATCGACAACCACCTTCTTACCCCAAATACGGTCGTTCTCATCAGCAAAGTCGAGTTTGTCTACAAGCTGCTGCTCAAGGAAGGTGGTATCGCCCGGGTCGTCGATACGCACCTTGCGCATCATCTGACGAACGATAATCTCAAAGTGTTTGTCGTTGATCTTCACACCCTGCAGACGATAAACGTTCTGCACCTCGTTCACGATATACTCCTGTACGGCGGTGGGACCCTTGATGGCAAGGATGTCATTCGGAGTGATCTCGCCGTCGGAGAGCGCCGTACCGGCACGAACAGCGTCGTGCTCCTGCACCAAGATCTGACGTGACAGCGGCACGAGATACTTGTGCTGGTCGCCCGACTTGGAGGTGATGATAATCTCGCGGTTGCCTCGCTTGAGCTTACCCAT
>DBQL01000123.1:0-2266 GCA_002305235.1 Prevotella sp. UBA1395
TGAAATTACGTTCACTGCTGATATTGATGGTCGTCAGTATCAGTCCTTTGTGGATTTCGGCCCAATCTCTTCGAGGTACCGTGAAAGATGAGCGGGGAGAACCTATTATCGGTGCCACAGTGAAAGTTGATGGTACCACAGAAGGCATAATTACCGACCTGAATGGTGTTTTCGTGCTCGACCATCTTGCCAAGCCCTCCATCACGGTTTCTTATATCGGATTTTTGCCCCAGACGGTCACGGTATCGGGCAAGTCAAATGTGGTTATCACCTTGGTCGAGGATGCCCACTCGCTGAATGAAGTGGTGGTCGTGGGCTTTGGAACCATGAAGCGTTCAGACCTCACGGGATCGGTAGCGAGCGCGAATATCAAGGATTTTGAGAAAGAGCCTAATGTCAATATCATCCAGTCTTTGCAGGGAACCGTGCCCGGCCTGAATATCGGTCAGGTTGCCACGGCGGGTGCAACGCCTGATATATCTATTCGGGGCAAGAACACAATATCAGGAAACACCGGCGCGTTGATCGTGCTCGACGGCATTATTTACACAGGGTCGCTGTCGTCCATCAATCCGGCCGACATAGAGTCTGTGGATGTATTAAAAGACGCCTCGGCCTCGGCCATCTACGGCGCGCAGGCTTCCAATGGTGTCATCTTGATCACATCGAAAAGGGGAAAAGATGGCGATGCCAAGATAGAGTTCTCTACCAGCTATACATTCCAAAACCCCACCAAGAGCCTTCATCCCATGAATCGTGCCCAACTGTTGGCATGGGACAAGAAAGCCAGTTGGTATGATGCTTACACGAAAGAGTCGGGATATACTCAAGACAATCCCGATTTCGTGTTGGCCAATGTCATGCCCGATGCTTATCTTACCAATGAGAAGGGCGAGATCATCGATACCGACTATGATTGGTGGGATCATTTCACCCGTACAGGAAGTATATGGGATTCCAAGTTCAGTATTTCCGGCGGCAGCAAGAGCGTGAATTATCTTGTCTCGATGGGTCACACCGAGCAGAAGAACTATATGCTTAATGACGATTTCCGTCGCAACACCCTTCGTGTGAATCTCGAAGGACAGGTGCGCTCGTGGTGGAAAGTGGGTGTGCAGGCCTTTGGTTCGTTTATCAACAGAGACGGGCAGGAGACATACCTTTATTATATGCTCACCCAGAGTCCGCTCGCTTCGCCTTATGATAAAGACGGAAACATGATCGATTATCCGATGTATACGGCTCGTGAGAATCCGTATCATGGCTCTATGGTAGACGATTACGATCGGCAGAACGTGTTTTTTGCCAATATCTATACCGAAATCAAACTACCACTCAAAGGGCTGACCTATCGCATGAACTTCGGCAACAACTACAACGTCAGCAATCATAATTACGCCAGTCGGTTTGCACATAGCAACAACGGCGAGGCCTATAAGAACCATTCAGACTATTACGACTATACGTTTGATAACATTCTTACATACGACAAGGCTTTCGGACGCCATGCCATCAATGCCACGTTGGTCTATGGAGCCTCTCGCCACAAGTACCTCTATACAAGCGCACAGGCCAACACTTTTGCCCGAATGACCTTGGGTTACAACAGTTTGGAGCTGGCCCAAAATCAATATACATTCTCCGATTCTTGGAAAGACACCTCGCTTTACCAAATCTTCCGTGTCAACTATAAATATGCCGATCGCTATCTTGTCACCGCGACGGTTCGCCGTGACGGATATTCCGGTTTTGCCAAAGACCATAAGTTTGGAGTCTTTCCGTCTCTTGCCCTTGGCTGGGTTGTTTCTCAGGAGTCATGGTTCAACGTCGATTGGGTAGACAACTTGAAACTCAGAGCCGGTCTTGGTGTCAGCGGAAACCAGACAAGTCGTTATGCTTCGCTGTCCAAAGTGTCTTCAGAGATTGGATATATCTTTGGCAATGGTGGCAGTGGCTCGCTGCGACAGGAGCTTACATCCTTAGGCAACACCGGCTTGAAGTGGGAGCGTACCTCGGGCTTCAATATGGGTATCGACTTCGTATTGCTCAAGAACCGAATCTTTGGTAACATCGACGGCTATATCACTACTACCCGTGACCTGCTTTATAATGTGTCCATACCATCCATTACGGGCTTCACGAGCATTGCCTCGAACGTGGGTAAGATCCAGAACAAGGGCATTGAGCTGAGCATTACCTCGCGCAATATCGTAACCAAGGACTTTGAATGGACTTCTACCTTCAATATCTCTCACAACTCCAACAA
>DBQL01000123.1:2292-6756 GCA_002305235.1 Prevotella sp. UBA1395
GACTACAAGATAGATGGCATCTATCAGGTGGGCGACGATATTCCCGAGGGATATTATCCCGGCAACTATCGTATCGTGGACATGACCGACGACGGAAAGATCACTCCCGATGACCGCACGGTGATCGGCAAGACCGATCCTGACGCACGCATGGGATTGCTCAACAAATTCCGTTACAAGGATTTCACCCTGAGTTTTTTCATCAACTCCATCGTAGGAGGCAGCAAGAGCTATCTCGGACGTAACACAGACGCTATGGTGCAAGACGACAATACCTTGCGTTACAATATGATCAGTGAGAAGGCCGACCTGTTTTGGTCGCCGCTCAATACCGACGGTATCTACTCGCTCTCGCACACTGCCGGGAAAATCACGCCTCATCGGTTCGAGAACCGCAGCTTCTGCCGTCTGCAGGATGTCACATTGAGCTATGATGTGCCCAAGAAACTGGTCAGCCTGATCGGCATCCAAGGCCTGAACGTATATTTCAATTGCAAGAACCTGCTTACGTTGACCGGCTGGCATGGCTGGGATCCTGAGTACACCACGAGCTATACCGATGATTTCGGCAATACCAATTACACCGGTAGCGACTTTGATGGAAGGCCCGTGATGCGGTCATTCTGTTTTGGAGTCAACGTTTCCTTCTAACATTTAAAATCATCAACATGAAAAAAAGTATATTCATCATAGCCCTCTCGGTACTCTGTCTCTCCTCCTGCAACGAGGATAAATTTCTCAACGAGACTCCGATCGATTTCATGAGTGGCGACAACTCCTATATGACGCAGGCCGATTTCGATGCCGCAACCACAGAATTGTATTATCTCACGCGCAAAGAGTTCTTTTGCAACGGTGACCGCAGTCAGGACTATCTGTTTGGCACGGATATGATACAGGGCACGTCGCCGCAGTCGAACATCGCCACAGACCAAAATCCCACGGGCGACATTGCTAAGGTGCACTGGAACAATCTCTATTTGCTGATCTCTCAGGCCAATGTGATTATCAGTCGTGTTCATCAGTCGACTATCGACGAAGCGCAAAAAGTCTTGTTCGAAGCCAAAGCCCGTTTCTTCCGTGGCTTTGCCTATCGCACCTTGACTTATCTCTATGGTGGCGTGCCATTGCAGCTTGAGGAGGTGACCTCTCCCAAGACCGATTATACCCGGGCCGGCAAGGAGCAAACCTTGCAACAGGCTCTTGACGATATGAACTTTGCCGCGGAGCACCTGCCCGACATCAAGGACGTGAAAGACGGAGAGATCAGTGCCCCGGCGGCATGGACCTTGGTGGCTGAGCTTCAGTTGGCACTTGGCCACGCCCAAGAGGCTGTCGATGCCGCCTCGAAAGTCATACAGAATCCTGCCTTGGCACTGATGCAAAACCGTTTTGGCCGTCGCTCCGGTCAGCCCGGTGACGTCTATTGGGACCTTTTCCAGCGGGGCAACCAGAACCGGAGCGCCGGTAACACCGAGTCATTATGGGTGATACAGCTCAATAACCCCGATGTGCCCGGTGGCGGGAGTTCTACCAATACCTATTTCTGGACGGTACCGGGCAACTTCCTTGCCGAGCGCTACTTCAGTCCGCAGGTTGGTCTGTTCAAGTTCATCATGCCCGACGGGTCGCAGCTCTCACCGTTTATATGGCCCACGGGAGACTATACCGGCGGCAGGGGCATTGGCTCGGGTATCGCCGACGAGCATTTTTATACCGAGGTGTGGCAGAGCGATTGGAGCAATGACATCAGAAATTCCAACTATAATTTCGTACGCAAGATCAAATACAACAACCCCGACTTCGTGGCCAAATACGGCAACGCGTTTGGTGACAGCATCGACCTGATGAATCCTGTCATTCCCGCAGGGGTGACCATGCTTACCGGCGTACAAAATCAGAGCACGCTGCCCGGACGATACCTCACCGGCTATCAGAGCAAGTGCACCACACCATTCGACCACCCCGACGGGCTTTACCTCAACAAGAGCACCTATCTGTTGGCCGGAACGGGCGGAGGCACTTACAGCGACCAATATATGCTGCGTCTGCCGGAGGCCTATCTGCTCAGGGCCGAGGCCTATTTCAGACTTGGGCAGGCACAGAAGGCCGCCGATGATCTCAACGTGATACGCCGTCGGGCACACGCCTCTGATGTCACGGCCTCACAGGTGTCTGTCGACTATATCCTCGACGAGCGCATGCGAGAGTATGGCATCGAGGAGAAACGCCGGCTCACCTTGTCGCGTATGGGCGAGTTGGGTAATCGGGTGCGCAAATACAATCCTTGGTATGGAGCGTCACATAGTGCCGATGGCAAGGAGTTCAAGGACGGATATGCGCTTTATCCCATCCCGCAGACTGCCATAGAGGCTAACAAGGATGCTGTTTTGGAGCAGAATCCGGATTATTGATCTTCATTGATAGGTTCATGACTACATCACCTGTTGTCATGGATGACACCTCACCGTGGGCTTGCAAGTGATTGCCGGCTCACGGTTCTTCCAATGCTTGTATGCCTGTGTGCCGCGGTCGGTGCCCTGCCCGTGGTGCCGTGGCGCGGGCGATGTGCCACGACAAATGGCTAATAAAAAAAATCCGAGGTCATTATGGCCTCGGATTTTTTTAATGAAATGGTTTGCAAAGTCGGCTTATGCCTCCTCGCTCCAGTCTTCCTTGCTCTTGCGAACGTATGACATGTAACGCTGCTTGGCCATGTTCTCGGCCTCGCTGAACAGCTCCTCGGCCTCGGCGGGATAAGCCTTGGCTACTGAAGAGTAGCGCACCTCACCCATGAGGAAGTCGCGGAAGTTGTCCCAGTTGGGCGCCTTGGAGTCGAGCTGGAACGGGTTCTTGCCCTCGTTGGCCAGTTCGGGGTTGTAACGCCACAAGTGCCAGTAACCGCATTCTACGGCCAAGGCCTCCTCGCGCTGCGAGGTACCCATGCTGCGCTTGCCGTTCTTGGTGCCCTTGATGCCGTGGTTGATACACGGAGAGTAGGCGATGATGAGTGACGGTCCGGGATAAGCCTCGGCCTCGCGAATGGCCTTCAGCGTCTGAGCGTTATCGGCACCCATGGCGATCTGAGCCACATAGACATATCCGTAGGTAGCCTGCATCAGTCCAAGGTCTTTCTTGCGAACACGCTTGCCTTGTGCGGCAAACTGCGCGATGGCGCCGAGCGGGGTCGACTTAGACGACTGACCACCTGTGTTAGAATATACCTCTGTGTCGAGCACGAGGATATTCACGTCTTCGCCGGTAGAGAGCACGTGGTCGAGACCGCCGTAACCAATGTCGTAAGAAGCACCGTCACCACCGATGATCCACTGGCTGCGCTTCACGAGATAGTGGTCGAGGGTCTTCAGCTCGGTGCAGATGGGGCAACCTTCCTCGGCACCCTTGGCAATCCAAGGCTTCAGCTCGGCAGCGGCTTCCTTAGAGGCATCGGCGTCNNCAGAAGTCCTCGAACAACGAGTTGTCGAAAGCAGGACCGTGACCATCGGCATTGGTGGTGTAGGGCGTTGACGGAATAGACGCAGAGTAGATTGATGAGCATCCTGTGGCGTTGGCGATCATCTCACGGTCGCCGAAGAGCTGCGAGATGAGCTTCACGTATGGGGTCTCACCACAACCTGCACATGCACCGGAGAATTCGAACAGCGGCTGAGCGAACTGTGAGTTCTTCGGGCTTTGCTTGATGTTGACAAGATTCTGCTTGGAAGCAACATTGTTGGCCATGTAGAGCCAGTTCTTGGCCTCTTGCTGCATCTTGGGGTCGTCTACGTTGAGAGGCACCATCTTGAGCGCCTTGTCGATCTCGCCGGTCTCCTTGTTCTTTTTGCCCGGGCATACATCGGCACAGTTGCCGCAGCCGAGACAGTCGAGCACAGCCACCTGAATGCGGAATTGCATGCCCTTCAGCTCCTTGGGAGCCACCACGTCGAGCGTCTTTACATTGGCTCCGGCAGCCTCTTTCTCATCGAGAACAAAGGGACGGATGGTTGCGTGAGGACAAACGAAGGCACACTTGTTACACTGGATACAGTTGTCAGAGTTCCACTCGGGAACGAAGGCGGCTACGCCACGCTTCTCCCATGAAGAAGTACTGTTCAACCATGTACCGTCCACGGTGCCGTGCTTGACGAAGTCGGAAACCTTCAGCAAGTCACCGGCCTGAGCGTTGATAGGTCTTACCAGCTCCTTCACGAAGGCAGGTGCACCGTCGTCAACGATCTCATCGTCGGGCAGGTTGGCCCATGCGGGATCGATGGGCAGCTCTTTGTATTCGCCTCCGCGGTCAACGGCAGCGTAGTTCAGGTTCACCACGTCCTCACCCTTCTTGCCATACGACTTCACGATGAATGCCTTCATTTGCTCGATGGCGAGGTCGATTGGAATCACCTCCGTGATACGGAAGAATGCCGACTGCAGGATGGTGTTGGTGCGGTTGCCCAGTCCGAT
>DBQL01000123.1:6895-7164 GCA_002305235.1 Prevotella sp. UBA1395
GTGTTGACCTGATAGGTGGAGTGGATAGGCTCGTCGCCGAAACGCAGGTGCGAGCAGGTGAAACCGCCCGACTTCTTGGAGTCGTACGAGAAGTAGGCCTGACAATATTTGTCGGTGTTGTTACCGATAATCTGCACGGAGTTCTTGTTGGCACCCACCGTACCGTCTGAACCCAATCCGTAGAACTTGGCCTCGAAGATCGAGTCGCTGCCCATCGGGATCTCCTCCACCGCGGGAAGCGAGGTGAATGTCACGTCGTCTACGATACC
>DBQL01000123.1:7227-8021 GCA_002305235.1 Prevotella sp. UBA1395
TCATAGAGTGCCGACTTCACGTCGAGATACAGGGGTTCGCCCTCTGCTCCCGGCTCCTTGGTGCGGTCGAGCACGGCAATGCGTTTCACCGTGTCGGGGATGGCCTTGCGAATGGCATCTACCGAGAACGGGCGATAGAGGTGCACGGCAACCATACCCACCTTCTTGCCTTGCTTCATGAGGTAGTCGATGGCCTCACGGGCAGCCTCGGTGGCCGAACCCATCAGCACGATGATGTTCTCGGCGTCTTTGGCACCGTAGTAGTTGAACAGGTGATACTCGCGGCCGGTAATCTTGGAGATTTCGCCAAGATAGTGCTCCACGATCTCGGGCACCTTGTCATAATATTCGTTGCAAGCCTCGCGATGTGCGAAGAATGTCTCGGGGTTCTCGGCTGTACCGCGGGTCACGGGGCGCTCGGGAGTGAGCGCACGGTCGCGGAAGCGTTTCACGTCCTCGGGGTCGAGGAGCTTGGCGATATCCTCTTGGTCGATGGCCTCGATCTTATGATACTCGTGAGAGGTGCGGAATCCGTCGAAGAAGTTGATGAACGGAATGGAGCTTTTCAGAGTGGCGAGATGGGGCACGGCCGAAAGGTCCATGACCTCCTGTACCGACCCGGAGCAGAACATGGCGAAGCCGGTTTGGCGGCAGGCCATGACGTCCTGATGGTCGCCGAAGATGCTCAGGGCGTGAGAAGCCAGCGTACGTGCCGACACGTCGAACACGCAGGGCAACAGCTCGCCGGCAATCTTGTACATGTTGGGAATCATCAGCAGCAAGCCCTGAGAGGC
>DBQL01000123.1:8122-10850 GCA_002305235.1 Prevotella sp. UBA1395
TCGGCCATTGGTGAAGACGGAGTGATGGGGTAGATGGCGGCAACCTCTGTAAACATATAGCTTACATGGGCGGCAGCGGTATTACCATCACAAGTCATGAATTTCTTTTCTTTTGCCATTGTTGTAATAATAAAGTTTATAATGTTTTTGAATGTTTATTAATAAAGGAACCCGAACAGCCAGAGTGGTATGTGGTTGCCGTGTCCTATTTCGGTGTTATACTGTGCGTATATGGTCTCGTTGTTGTATCGTTGCTTTCCCGTGGCCTGCGCGTCACAGATGCGATATTTCTTGCTGTGGTCTATCATGTAGTTGTGCGCGCCGGTGCCCTCGCTTACCTTGTGGTCTTTCCATAGGGAGTTCACAAAGAAGGTCTCCATCACGTCTTGTGTGTTCACGGTGATGGGGTAGATGGCATACATCAGGTTGGGATTGTGGAGCATCACCTTCGAGGGTTTCTTGGGGAAATGGTGCCCGCCGCTGTAAATCATGTTGATCAGTCGCGCGTCGGCAAGATATTTGATGTAGTTCATCACGGTGGCGCGGCTGGTGTCTATCTGATTGGCGAGCTGACTGATATTGGGTGCATGGATGCCTTCGACGGCAAGCAAGTAGAATAGTTTTTTGATCTTGGTGAGATATTTCAGGTCGATCTGCTTGATGAGCAGGATGTCCACCTCGGTCATCATGTTCATGGTCTTGAGCAGGTTCTCCGAGAAATTGCGGTGCTCGAGAAACAGGGGGTAGAAGCCGTGGTGCAGGTAGTCGTTGAAATACTTGAGCGGACTGACGTGGGGGAGGATGGTCTTCACGATGTGCTCGTGGTTGGACACGATGTCGGCGAGTGTGACGGGTTGGAAATTCCGGCCTGTCTGCAGGTTGAGAAACTCTCTGAAGGAGAATCCTCTGAGGTTGTAACTCTTCACGATGCCGTTAAGCTCGGGGTTCTCTTCCTTCAGGCGCATCACGCTTGAGCCGGTGAATACGATCTTGAGCTCGGGAAACTCGTAGTAGCACTGTCGCAACTCCTCGCTCCACTGTGGCTGCTTGAACACTTGGTCGATGAGCAACACCCGCCCGCCCTGCGCCACGAAGTCGCGCGCGAAATCGGCGATGCCGCGCCCCTGAAAATAGAAGTTGTTCATGTTGACATAGAGACATTGCCGATCGTCTTTGCCGAATTTCTCCTTGGCATATTGCAGCAGGAAAGTGGTCTTGCCCACGCCCCGGGTGCCTTTGATGCCGATCATGCGGTCGTCCCAGTCGATCTCGTCCATCAATGAGCGGCGAACGGAGACATTGGTATGTTCCACGAGATAGGCGTGAGTGCGAAAGAAGGCTTCCATCTGCTATATCATTGATTTGCTAATATTTAAATGCAAAGATAATATATTATTTTAAAATTGCAAACTCAAGATAGCAAAACTTTTNNTGTCTGCCGTGCGCTCTCAAAATTGTTTGCTACCTTTGCAGTCGTAAAGCAAATGATGATGAGACTGCACGTTTTCAATCCCGAGCACGACCTCGCGCTGGCTGCCGGTCGCCTGCGCTTCACCGCCCCGTTTGCCGGTCGCCGTTTGCGCCGCGACGTGGGTTTTCTGCCGGCGTTGTGGGCCGCCGAGGACGATGTGGTGCTGGTCGACGACATGGCCGTGGCACAAGCCGCGCTTGCCCCGTGGACCGTCATGGCGGGGGTGCGACTCGCCGACCGGGCCATGCTCACGCGGCTTATGCGCAGCCACGAGATCACCGAGGTATGCCCGTGGGGTTGGGATCTCGCCCTGCGTCACGAGCTGTCGGCCTGTGGTGTGCCGGCCGCGCTGATGCCCTCAGACGAGGCTTTGGAGCGCATCAGGGCCGTGAGCCACCGCGCGTGGGCCGCCCGCCATCTGCTGCCACGGCTGCTCTCCGTGCCCGGCACCGTGGGCGAGGCGTGGCAGGTGCGGTCGGTCGATGAGGTGAGGCAGCTCGCCGCGCGACATGCCGGACTGGTGGTCAAGGCTCCGTGGAGCAGCAGTGGGCGGGGGGTGAGCTATCTGCCCGGCAGGTCGGGCTTGGGAACGGCCGAGATAGACGGGCCTGCCGCCAACCGCATGAGCAATATCATCGGTAAGCAGGGCAGTGTCATGGTGGAGCCGCTGTATGACCGTGTGGCCGATTTCGGCGTGGAGTTTGTGAGCGACGGCCACGGACAGGTAGGCTGTCTCGGCCTGTCGCTGTTTCAAACCCGGAACGGGGCATACACCGGCAACATCGTGGACAGCGAGCCGGAGAAGCGGCGACGTCTCGCCGCCAAGGTGTCTCTCTTGTTGGTAGACCGTGTCACGGCAAGGGTGGCAGAGGTGCTCTCGCCCCTGTTCGACGGCGTTTATGCCGGGCCGTTCGGTCTCGACATGATGGTGGTGCGTACCGATGGCGGGCTTATGTTGCATCCCTGCGTGGAACTGAATCTCCGCATGACGATGGGGCACGTGGCCCTCGCCCTCGCCGACGGCCGCCATGCGCTGCCGGCAACGATGCGCGTCGACTTCGACGGCAATTATCATTTTAGTCTCTCGCCATCGTGCTGAGGGATGCCTTGTCGTGGGCTGACCGCGGTGCGCGGCGATGATTTACCGCCGGTATCGTGACTTGTGCTCATCCATTCCGTGATGCGTCTCTTTAGACAGTGGCATTGCCGCCCGGCGCGAGGGCTTCTTTCTCGGCATGATATATGCTCATGAAAAAT
>DBQL01000033.1:0-726 GCA_002305235.1 Prevotella sp. UBA1395
ATCCTCAGCGGCGTGCGGGCGTTCTACCGCTTTCTCGAGATGGACGGCTATCTTGAGATGGACCCCACCGAACTTTTGGAGTCGCCACACCTGCCACAACACCTGCCCACCTATCTCACCACCGACGAGGTAGACCGCCTCGAGGCGAGCATAGACCTCTCTGCCAACGAGGGGCACCGCAACCGGGCCATCATCGAGGTGCTCTTCTCGTGCGGACTGCGTGTCTCAGAGCTGACCACCCTCAGGCTCTCAGACCTCTTTCTCGACGAGAAATTCATCCGCGTCATCGGCAAGGGCGACAAGGAGCGACTCGTGCCCATCTCCGACCGCGCCATCGACGAGCTTGAACTGTGGTTTCACGACCGCCGGCAGATGGTCATCAAGCCGGGCGAAGAAGACTTCGTGTTTCTCAACCGCCGCGGGCATCATCTCACCCGCACCATGATTCTCATCATGATCAAGCGGCAGGGCGAGGCCGCGGGCATTGCCAAGACCATCTCGCCACACACCCTGCGCCACTCGTTTGCCACCGCACTGCTGCGCGGCGGCGCCGACCTGCGGGTCATTCAGGCGCTCTTGGGCCACGCCGACATCGGCACCACGGAGATCTACACCCATCTCGACGATGCCGCGCTGCGCCGCGAAATACTGCTCCACCACCCGAGAAACATGGTCGAGAAGGATGCCGGAGTCAATAAAATTCATCAAAAAACCGAGTCTTCAGAC
>DBQL01000033.1:796-13157 GCA_002305235.1 Prevotella sp. UBA1395
GCCTTGGCGGTGCGCGAAAGGGGCCTCATCGCCACGCGAAACGATAGTAATCGCCTTGCGAAACGATAGCAATCGTCGCGCCATAGCTATCGTTTCGCAAGGCGGTGACGCGTTTTTCGAGCGAAAAGGGTCGTTTCGCGACCGTGTGTAAGGGGTCTCATTTTTCGCGATTTTCACGCCCGGCGGGCAACCGACGGCCGCGGGGCGCGCCACGTGAGGTGTTTTTTCAAATCATTTCAACAACATTTTTCCACCGCCGGCACTGACCGCCCACCACACCCGAGCGGCACACGGGAGCCAACGGGTAGTACGTGCGGCGATGGCAACACTGACATTTCATGACATTTTCATGCGCTTTTTAGTCGATGGCTCTTGTTTATTCGTTCAAAAAACACTATCTTTGCAATGATATACAAAACCAAGAAACACCAATTTTGTTATTCTTATGAGAATTAAAAAATTCCTGATCGCATTATTATTGCTCGTGGCAGCCACCGCGCAGGCGCAGATGCCCGACATGACATTGCCTGTGGACACGGCGGTAAGAATGGGTAAGCTCGACAACGGCCTGACCTATTACATCCGCTACAACAACTGGCCCGAGAACCGAGCCAACTTCTACATCGCCCAAAAAGTAGGCTCGCTGCAGGAGGAGGAAAGCCAGCGCGGACTGGCTCACTTCCTTGAGCACATGGCATTCAACGGCTCGGACAACTTCAAGGGCAACGCCCTCATCGAGTGGTGCCGCGCCAAGGGCATCGAGTTTGGCGGCGACCTGAATGCCTATACCAGCATCGACCAGACCGTGTACAACATCGACAACGTGCCCACGGCCAACCGCTCGACACTCGACTCCTGCCTGCTCATCCTGCGCGACTGGTCTACCGGACTGTCGCTCGAGCCGGCCGAGATCGACAAGGAGCGCGGCGTGATACACGAGGAATGGCGACTGCGCACATCGGCCAGCAGTCGCATGCTGGAGCGAAACCTGCCCAAGCTCTATCCGGGATCGAAATACGGACTCAGATACCCCATCGGACTGATGTCGGTCATCGACAACTTCAAGTACCAAGAACTCGTAGACTACTACCACAAGTGGTATCACCCCGCCAATCAGGGCATCATCGTGGTGGGCGACGTGGACGTGGATCACACCGAGGCCGAGATCAAACGGCTCTTTGGCGGCATCAAGAACCCCGAGAACGCCGCACCCATCGTCGAGGAGCCCGTGCCCGACAACGCGCAGCCCATCGTGGTGATAGACAAGGACAAAGAGTATCAGCAGAACTTTGTGGAGATCTTCATGAAGCACGATGCTTTCCCCGACAGCCTCAAGCAAACCCTGCCCTATCTCATTCAGGGCTATGCCAAGCAGGCGGCATGCGACATGATCAACAAGCGGTTTGTCGAGGCAGCGCAGAAGGCCGACTGCCCTTACGTGCAGGCAGCACTGGGCGATGGCAACTACATCTTCTCCAAGACGAAAGACGCGCTCGACCTCTCGGTGTCGCCCAAGGAGATGGGTCAGACGGCCGCCTCGCTGAAGTCGGCCTTCGAGGTGGTGCGCCAAGCCGCCGAGTTCGGATTCACCCCCACCGAGTACAAGCGCTTTCAAGACGATTTCATGAGCCAGCTCGACAAGGATTACAGCAATAAGGACAAGCGATTCTCAAGACAATTCTTCAACGAGATACGCGGACACTTCCTCACCAACGAGCCGATGACGGGCATCGACTACTACTATCAGATGATGAAGCAAATCGTGCCCGTGATACCCTTGGAGGCCATCAATCAGGTGTTGCCCGAACTGGTGAGCAAGAACGACAGCAACATCGTCATCATCAGCTTCAACAATGAGAAGGAGGGCAACGCCTATCCCACCGAGGCACAGCTCCTCGACGCCCTGAACCAAGCACGTGCGGCCAAGCTCGAAGCCTACGTGGACAACGTGAAAGACGAGCCGCTGATGACCTCATTGCCCAAACCCGGAAAGATCAAGAAAGAGGTGAAGAGCAAGAAGTTTGGCTATGACATCCTCACGCTGAGCAACGGTGTGACCGTGCTGCTCAAGAAGACCGAGTACAAGAAAGACCAAGTGCTGCTCGATGGAGCGGGCGGTAGCGCACAAGGCAATTACGGCAAGGCCGACTTTGCCAACATCAAGGCGTTCAACGAGGTGATCGGCATCAGCGGACTGGGCAACTTCTCGAGCACCGAACTGCAGAAGGCCCTCGCCGGAAAGATTGCCAACGCCAACCTCACAATGGGCAGCCGACGCATGGGTATCGACGGAAATGCCACGCCCAAGGACGTGGAGACCATGCTGCAAATGACTTATCTCTATTTCACCGCGATCAACAAGGACAACGATGCCTTCAACAACCTCATCCGGCAATACAACGTCGGACTGAAAGATCGCGCGCTGAACCCCAACATCGCCTTCTCAGACTCGATCAACGCAACCATCAACGACCATAACTGGAGAGGCAACCCGCTGCTGCTCGACGACGTGAAGAACATCAGCTACGACCGTATCCTGCAAATGGCCAAGGAGCGCACCGCCAATGCCAACGAGTGGGTGTTCCAGATTGTGGGCAACTTTGACGAGGCCACCATCCGACCGCTCATCTGCCAATATCTCGGCGCACTGCCCTCAAAGGGTAAGAATCCGGCCGGCGAACGCCTCATAAAAGCCACGGAAAAAACGGTCGACAACACCTTCCTGCGCAAGATGGAGACTCCCAAGTCGACAGCCGTGGTGGCTTGGCTGAACCATAAGATGCCCTATTCTGCCGACAAAGCCATCAAGGCCGACGTAGCCGGACAGGTGCTGGCCATGATCTATCTGCAGAAGATACGCGAGGATGCCGGCGCGGCATACTCTTGCGGCGCGCAGGGTGAGCTCTCGATAGAGGACGACGGATACCATCTCGGACAGATTTTGGCATATTGCCCGATGAAGCCGGAGAAGAAAGAACTCGCCCTGCAAATCATCGACGAGGAGGCACAGAAGCTCGCCACCACCTGCGACAACGTGATGCTCGACAAGGTGAAAACACTCATGCTCAAGCAAATTGACGACAGGGCCAAGACCAACGGATTCTGGAACAGCCTCATCGCCAACCACTATCGCATGAACCTCGACGACTATACCGAGTACAAGAGCATTGTGGAAAGCCTCACACCCGAAACGATTTCGGCCTTCGTCAAGGAGTTCCTTGCCGGCGCCAACAAGGTGAGTGTCGTGATGCTGCCACAAGAATGACCGGGCAAGGCTGTGAACTGCCCGTAGGCTGACAGCCCTCCCACAACCCGCTTACTCCCCGCTCCCTCTCCGGAGCGGGGTTTTGCGTTGGGGCAAACCAAACGATGGGCCCCGCAGGCAGCACGCCCGGAGAAGACCAACAATCTTTAACGCAAAATACTTGCAGACCCGAAAAACATTGCATAACTTTGCAAATCGAAAAATTTTGTTTAACGAATGTGGAAGAATTTGGCTGCTTGCAACCACACTAAAAAATGCTAAAACTGCGAAATCACCCCCCGGATTTTACGGTTATTTGGCGTTTTTCCACGTAAAAGATTGGAAAAATGAGTTATCTATTTTCATCAGAATCAGTGTCTGAGGGTCATCCCGACAAGGTGGCCGACCAAATTTCAGACGCCATCCTCGACCAGTTTTTGGCATACGACAGCAAGTCTCACTGCGCCGTAGAAACCTTCGTGACCACCGGACAGGTTGTCATCATGGGCGAAGTGCGCTCATCCGAATATGTGGATTTGCAGACTATGGCGCGGCGCGCCATCGAGAAGATCGGCTATACCAAGGCCGAGTATCAGTTCGACTACAACTCCTGCGGCATCCTCACCGCCATCCACGAGCAGAGCGAAGATATCAATCGGGGTGTGTCGCGCGAGGAAGAGGAGCAGCAGGGGGCCGGAGATCAGGGCATGATGTTTGGCTATGCCTCCAACGAAACCGATAACTACATGCCGGCAACACTCGATTTGGCACACCTCATCATGCTCACCCTCGCGAAAATACGCAAGGAAGGTCGGCAGATGACCTATCTCAGACCCGACGCCAAGAGTCAGGTCACCATCGAATACGGCGACAACAACGAGCCGCTGCGCATAGACACCATCGTCGTGTCGACACAGCACGACCCCTTCGTACAGCCCAAGGACGGCAGCGACGAGGCACGGCGACAGGCCGATGAAGACATGCTCGCCAAGATTCGAGAGGATGTAATCGGCATATTGATGCCGCGCGTGAAAGCCGAAGCCGGCGAGAAACTGCGCGCACTGTTCAACGATGACATCAAGTATCTTGTCAACCCCACCGGGAAATTCGTGATCGGAGGCCCGCACGGAGATACCGGACTGACCGGCCGAAAGATCATCGTCGATACCTATGGAGGTCGCGGAGCACATGGCGGCGGGGCGTTCTCGGGCAAGGACTCCAGCAAGGTGGACCGCTCGGCAGCATACGCCGCACGATATATCGCCAAGAACATGGTAGCGGCCGGAGTGGCCGACGAGATGCTCGTACAGCTCGCCTATGCCATCGGTGTGGCCGAGCCGGTGAGCGTATATGTCAATACCTATGGACGAAGTCATGTGAACTGCAGCGACAACGACATCGCCAAGAAAATTCAAGAGCTGTTCGACCTGCGCCCGAAAGCCATCGAGCGCATGCTCGACCTGCGTCAACCCATGTACTTCGAGACCGCGGCATACGGCCACATGGGCCGTCCTTATCAGGAGGTTGAAAAGACCTTCACCAGCCTTTACCACGAGAAGAAAACCGTAAAGGTAAAGCTCTTCACGTGGGAGAAACTCGATCAGGTAGACCGCATTCGCCAGACCTTCGGCCTTTAAGCCCCGGCACGCGCGCCTTTTTGGCCTCTGCCCGTGCGTCTTTAGGCCCCACCCCGGTCGCCTTTAAGCTTCTGCCCGTGCGTCTTTAGGCCTCTGCCCGTGCGTCTCTTGGGTAGCTTTCCGGTTATCCTTGAGTGCTTGTCGCGTCTCTTCCGTTCTTCGGTTGTGTGGGCTGCTGCTCGGCAGCAGCCATCATTTCCTCCTTTTCCTCCTCCCATGACCCAGCAAGATTCCCTCACCCTCGCCCCCACCCCTTCTGTTCCGGCAGCCTCTCACGCTGCGCCGGCTCCCTCCCCCGGTTACCATTCTCCCCGTGAGATCCTGAGCCGGCTGCCCAAAAACGCCACCCCGGAGCAGCAAGACTCTGCCATCAGGGCCAACTACAAGTTCCCCCAAATAGACTGGAGCCGCAGGACAAATCCCATGCGCACTCCGCAGACACACGTAGACACCTCGCACAAGTTCTCGCTCAAGAAGCCCATGTACCACAGCAAGTCGATGGTACAGCCCGACTCGATCTACCGACCCGAGTACGCCGTCTATCGACAAGGGGTGGCGGGAGACCCGGTGCCATACAGCATCGCCAACGACAACCTCATCACCTCCATCCTTTTGGGCTGCTTCATCCTCGCAATGGTATCCATCGCCAAGTCGGGAAACTTCATCCAACGGCAGTTCAAGAACTTCTTTCACACCCAACGCGAGGGAACGACAATCATCACCGAGACCAGCAGCGAATTGCGATTCCAGTTCTTCCTGCTCATGCAAACCGCCCTGTTGCTCTCGCTCATCTTCTTTTTCTACACCAAAACCTTCGTCGGCGAGTCGTTCTCCATACCCCAATACTACATCATCGGCATCTACACAGGCATCATCACGGCCTACTTCATGCTCAAAGCCCTGCTCTATCTGATGGTCAACTGGGTGTTTTTTGATAGGAAAAAAAATGAACAATGGATGAAGTCCGGACTCTTCCTCGTATCCACCGAAGGCATAGCGTTATTCCCCGTGGTCATGCTCTTGGCTTATTTCAATTTTCCTATCGATTCCACCGTTATTTACACGGCTTTCGTCATCATTTTAGCCAAACTGCTATCTTTTTATAAGACCTATCTCATCTTTTTCAGAAAGAATACCGCCTTTGTGCAAAGTTTTTTGTACTTTTGTGCATTTGAAATGATGCCATTGGGCGTCCTGTGGGGCGTTCTCGTGCTGACGGACAATTATTTGAAAGTAAATTTTTAGAACAAAGATGATAAAGAAGATCATGATATCACAGCCGAAGCCGGCTAATGATAAATCTCCTTATTACGATCTCGAGAAGAAATACGGGGTGGAATTTGTGTTCAGACCCTTCATCAAGGTAGAAGGCCTTTCGGGAAAAGAGTTTCGCCAGCAGAAGGTGAGCATCCTATCTCACACCGCCGTAGTGTTTACCTCCCGCCATGCCATAGACCATTTCTTCCAATTGGCTAAGGAACTGCGCCTCACAATCCCCGAGGACATGAGGTATTTCTGTGTGACAGAAACCATTTCGCTATACATCCAAAAGTATGTTCAGTATCGCAAACGCAAGGTTTTCTTTGGCAATACCGGAAAAATTGACGATCTTATTCCCGCTATGGTGAAGCACAAGGGAGAGAAATACCTCGTCCCCCTGAGCAGCGTTCATAACGATGACATCAAGAATAAGCTCGATGCCAAGGGACTGACACATACCGAATGCGTGATGTATCGTACCCTGAGCAACGACTTCACACCCGAGGAGGTGGAAAATTTCGACTGCGACATGCTGATCTTCTCTACTCCCACCGGTGTGGAATACTTAGCCACGGCATTCCCCAATCTCAAGCAAGGCAAGCTGAAACTCGGTGCTTTCGGACCGGCAACAGGCAAGGCTATCACCGACGCGGGGCTTAAAGCCGACTTGGTGGCGGGTACCAAGGAATATCCTTCGATGATCAGTGCCTTGCAGGATTACTTGGACAAAGAGAACAAAAAGAAATAAACGGATTCCATGCCAACATTTCCCTCCACACTAAGCAAGGAGGAGCGGATATATAGCAAGAAGCTGATTGAAGCTCTCTTTCAGGGTGGCCGCAGTCGTTCGATGTCGGCCTTCCCCCTGAGAGTGGTGTATATGCTTCACGAAACGCATAGCGAAGAGACTGCCGTCGGGCCCCGGTCGCGATTCCTCATCAGCGTACCCAAGCGATGTTTCAAGCGCGCCGTGAAACGAAACAGGGTGAAACGCCAAGTGCGCGAAGCTTATCGGCATCACAAGAGCATCATTGCCGAATATCCTGTGGCACTCGCATTCATCTGGCTTGACAACCGATTGCGCAGCAGCGAAGATGTGGACGCCCGGATGATCAGTCTTCTCAGAAGGGTGGCCGAACGCGTCTCGGCCACCGAGAAAGCAAGACCTGCGGACCAACCGCAGACAACACAGGACGGCACGACCACCATTTCCGAGACAAATCCTTCGGCCAACGTCGTGGAAAAGGAGGAACGCTCATGAAGCATCTCCATTCTATCCTTCACGCAATATCCCACGCTTTGGCAAAGATTTTGGTCTTGCCCATCGTGTTTTACCAAAAATTCATCACTCCATACACCCCTCCTTCCTGCCGTTTCACCCCCACCTGCTCAGAATATGCGCGCCAGGCCATCCTCAAACACGGGCCTGTCAAGGGATTGGGATTGGCAATATGGAGAATCCTAAGATGCAACCCTTGGGGTGGAAGCGGATATGATCCGGTTCCGTAAGTTGTCCGAAAGGCGCCCCGCTAACATATCGTCCCGTCGTAGTGAGAAACTCGTGGGACTCACATCAAACAACAATAATTAAAATGAAGAACTTTGTTGAAGAACTGAAATGGCGAGGTATGCTGGCCCAAATCATGCCGGATACCGAGGAATACCTCTTGAAAAACATGACATCGGCCTATTTGGGCACCGACCCTACGGCCGACTCGCTCCACATCGGACATCTTTGCGGCATCATGATGCTGCGCCATCTTCAGCGCTGCGGGCACAAACCGTTCCTGCTGGTGGGCGGTGCCACGGGTATGATCGGTGATCCTTCGGGCAAGAGTCAGGAGCGAAACCTCCTCGATACCGAGACCCTTTACCACAATCAGGAGGCTATCAAGAAGCAGGTTGCGAAGTTTCTCGACTTCGACGGCAGCGAACCCAACAAGGCAGAGATGGTCAACAACTTCGACTGGATGAAGGATTTCACCTTCCTCGACTTCGCGCGCACCGTGGGAAAGCACATCACCGTGAACTACATGATGGCCAAAGACAGTGTGCAGAAACGTCTCAACGGCGAGGCTCGCGACGGCCTCAGCTTCACCGAGTTTACCTATCAGCTCCTTCAGGGTTACGATTTCCTCTACCTTTACGAGAAATATGGCGTGCGCTTGCAGCTCGGCGGCAACGACCAGTGGGGCAACATGACCACCGGAACCGAACTTATCCGCCGCACCCTCGGCAACGACAACGAAGCATTTTGCATCACTTGTCCGCTCATCACCAAGGCCGATGGCAAGAAGTTTGGCAAGACCGAGAGCGGCAATATATGGCTCGACCGCAACCGCACCACACCCTATGCGTTCTACCAATTCTGGATCAACGTGACCGATGAAGATGCCGAACGCTACATCAAGATATTCACCGACCTCGACCGGTCGACCATCGAGGCCCTCATCGCAGAGCATCGTCAGGACCCCGGCCGACGCACATTGCAACGCCGCCTGGCCGAGGAAGTGACCACGATGGTGCATTCCAAGGAAGATCTCGATATGGCCATCGCCGCCTCTAACATCCTCTTTGGCAAAGCCACCAAAGACCAGTTGGCCGGCTTAGACGAAGCCACGCTGAACGATGTGTTCAATGATGTGCCCCATTTTGAGCTGTCCAAAGACTTGCTCGGTGGCACAGCCATCGACCTGTTTTGTCAAGACGGGTGGGACATTTTCCCCAGCAAGGGCGAGATGCGCAAGATGGTGAAAGGTGGTGGCGTGAGCCTTAACAAAGAGAAGTTGGCCGCTTTCGACCAGCCTGTCACTACCGACGACCTCATCGACGGCAAGTATCTCTTGGTGCAGAAAGGCAAACGGAATTACTATCTCATCACCGTGAAATAAGAAAACCCACTTGTCTTTAAGATAAAGAAATTGGGATAAAAATTTGGTAGTGGCCTAAAAAACCACTACCTTTGCACCCGCTGAACCAGTTTCAGCCCCTATTGATTGTCCTATGGTGTAATGGTAGCACAACAGGTTTTGGTTCTGTTTGTCGTGGTTCGAATCCGCGTAGGACAACAAAAGGCACACACCAAACAGTCGCATAGTCGATTGTTTGGTGTTTTTTTTGCGTCTTATCCGACCGACGGATAAGAAACACCGATGGCAAAATGCCCACCCGACCATAAATTCCCGCTTAGAAGTTGTCGAGATATTCATACGCCCGCTGTCTTCGCAACTGCCGATCGTTGAGCATTGTAAACCTCAGACCCTACCTCGAATGATGCCTCGGAACCCCGGGAATGCCCTCAAGACACGAAAAAACAACGCCACGAACAGGCAAAACAGGGTTCGACAGGTTAAAATAAGGTTAATATTCGCACATTTTGGAATAAATACAATAAAACTGTTGCGTATTTCAAATATATCTCCTATATTTGCAATAATACAAAATCAAACAGGTAAACCATATACACAATAAACATTATCATTATGGCAAAAAGAAACGAAATCTATAAGAGCGCTGCATCGGGCAGCCTTGTTGAAGTATTGAACGCAGGCGAAGGTCAGCTTGCAGGTGATTTGGAACTGTTGGTAGAGAACACCACCGATGCCGCAACCGAGAAGCATGTTCCCGTGATCGAGGCTATCGAAGGTGGCTATCGCGTGAGCGTAGGCTCTGTGGAGCACCCCATGACCGAGGCTCATTTCATCCAGTGGATTGAGTTGGTGACCGACAACAACGAGGTTTTGCGCAAGTATCTCGAGCCTACCGACAAACCGGTGGCCGAGTTTAAGACCGCTGCCAAGGCTCTCTACGCCCGTGAGTTCTGCAACCTCCACGGTCTTTGGAAAGCCGAGTAATTCTCGAAAACATAGTCTGCGGGCACCCCGCAGATACCGCCAAGCCGCCCCCACACAGTGTGGAGGCGGCTTTTTTTGTGGGTTGCCGGCGAGGCGAGGCCACGTGGCGGGCACAGGGCGAGGCCCTTGCCGGCTATTTGAAACGCGACCGATCCACCTCCTCGCGCTGCTTCTCCTTGTAGCCGCCGAAGCGATAGGTGAACGAAACGCCTACCTGTCGATAGCACGAGATGTCCATGCGGAGGCTCTGCCCCATGTAATCGATGCGCGGATTGATGACCGAAGTCTCAAAGAGGTCGTCGCAGTACACTTTCAGCACAGCCCTTTTCTGCCAGAACTGCCATCGGGCGCTGAGGTCGAGGTTGCCCGAGGCGGGCAGGTCGTAGATGGCCTGTATGCCGCGGGTGTGCACCATACCGTCTACGGAGAGCGTGATGTCGGGCCTCTTCGATAGCGTGATGGTGTTGTTCATGCGGACTATCGTCATCACGTTGTCGCGGTCGAAGGGAATGTCGTAGAACCGCGAGTTCTTTTCGCGCTGCCATATTCCGATGAGCGACAGCCGGCTGTCGAGCCACTGCCCCACCTTCACGGGCACGGCAGCCATGAGCCCGGCCTGCTGCTGGAAATCGAAATTGAGCACCTTGTAGCTCACCGTCAGCCGGTCGTGGCGCTGGTAGGGTGTCTGCGCAAAGTAGTCGTCGGTATGCTGAAACCAGCCCACAAACTGGTATTTGTTCTTCAATACATAGACTATTTGCGCCTTATAATCCGTCAAGGGGCGCAGGTCGGGGTTGCCGACCACCTCGTTGTAGCCACCGTTGCTGTAGGTAATGAAGTTTGTCATGGCCCAATAGTCGGGATAGAGGCGGTCGCTGCTCAGTCCGAACTGCAGGTAATGGCCCTCGGCCGGCTGATAGGTGAGGTTGAGAGTGGGGTACAGACGCCAGCGGTGCAACGCCGGACGGTGGTAGTATTCGGCGGCGAGGGAGGCCTCCACCGACAGCTTCGACGAGAACGTCTTGCTGAACCCGCCGTAGACATTCACCACATCCTCACGCTGACGGGTGACCGACGATTCCGGCTCCGTGCCCGTGGTCTGCGCCACCGAGGTATAGATCTGGCGACTGCGGTTAAGGCTCGTGGTGTAGATGGCGCCGTAGTTGATGCCCCATCCGTGGCCGAGCGTATGGTCTTGGGCGAGGAACGCCTTCCATCGGCTCACCCGCTGGTCGTTGTCCACGGCATAGTCGAGCGTGCCGGTGGGCAGCGTGCTGGCCAAGAGTTGAGCCTCGGGAGCGTGATACCACGTCATCTCCACACCCGCCTTCAGTCCGATGGGCGCGGCATAGTCCATGCGCACGTTGTGCAGCCACGAGTGACCGTCTATGTCGGTCGTGCCCATGACATTGCCCGTGATGACCTGATGGGTCTCCCCTCTGCTGTAGCTGCCGGTATAGACGAGGCTCAGGCGGTGGTTCTCGGCCATGTCATAGTCCACGCCCAAGCGGTAGTCGTCGCCATGACTGCGCACGCGATCCACCTCATGCGTGTTGACATCGTGCACCGACCCGTCGTCGAGAGCATGGTGAGAACGGTCATCGAGCCACGAGAAGCTCTTGCCGTGACTGTGCTTGTACATCGCGTCGATCGACCATTTCCCACGGTGATAGAGTAGCGTGGCGCGTTCGCCAAAGGCGGCTTCGTGGTCTTGCCGGTAGCCCAGGTTGACCTCACCCTGCAACGGCGAGCCGTCGGCGTTGTCGTGGCGCAGCACCACATTGATTACCGCACCGCGCACCTGCATCCTCGCCGGCGCGTTGTACATCACCTCGACACGCTCCACCCGCGAGGGCGGCAGACTCTGCAACACCGTGGTGAGCTGCTCGGCGGTCATCGTGGAGACCTTGCCGTCGAGGATGACAGTCACGGGCAGCGCACCCAACTGTAGCGCGCCGTTCATCTTGATCACGCCCGGCAGCTGTTGCAACGCGTCGTAGACATTGTCGATGGCCTTGTTTTCGACCAATCGTGGCAGGTCGTAGACCAGTTTGTTGCCTACGGCCTTGACCACAGGGCGCTCGCCCTTGACCATCACTTCGGGCAGGGCATGGATGATGCTGTCCATGCGTAGCGAGTCGGACTGCTGCGCCATGACATGGGTTCCTATGGCGAATGCCACGACAAAGAGTACTGATGTTTTCATTCTATTGTATTTTTTTATGGTTTTTTATTGTCATCTATGCTTTGAGCATTTGAGCGGAGCGGGAGTGGGTGTGCTAAATTCCCATGTTTGCTTTCTCTCGCAGATGGCGCGGATGACACAGATTTTCTCTCGCAATGAACGCGATGATACGCAATATTTT
>DBQL01000115.1:0-2847 GCA_002305235.1 Prevotella sp. UBA1395
GCAAACGCCCTGAAAAACGACGTGATGTCTTCTTGCATTTGATCTTTCATGATGTAAAATTACGAAAAAGATTGGAAATGTTGCGCATCAGTCCTTCATATTTTACCCGCTTCACTGCCGATCCCTTGAACAGTCGCCTGAAATCGTCGATGGTGAGCTGTCGCCATCGCTCGCGCGTCATGGCGAGAAGTTCTTCGTTGGGCTGAAACTCCGGAATATCGGTGGGCATGGCAAACCGGTTCCAAGGACAGGCCTCTTGGCAGATGTCACAACCATAGATGGTGTTGCCCATCGTGCGCCGGGCCTCTTCACTCAGATTGTTGCGGTTTTCTATGGTTTGATAGGACAGGCATCGGGCAGCGTCAAACGGGCGGTCGGCACAGATGGCTCGGGTGGGGCAGCGGTCCATGCACTTGGTGCATCGCCCGCAGCGGTCGGGCATGGGCGTGTCGTAGTCTAAGGGCATGTCGAGAAACAGCTCACCCAAGAAAAACATGCTTCCCGCGCGAGGGATGATGAGTTGTCGGTTCTTGCCCACCCATCCCAATCCGGCTTTGACCGCCCAATACCGTTCGAGCACCGGTCCGCTGTCTACAAAGACACGGTAGTTGGCTTGGCTCACGCGCTCTTCTCCATAGACAAATGCGGCGAGTCGGTGCAGCCGTTGCTTCACCACGTCGTGATAGTCGCGCCCGAGGGCATAGGCAGCAAACTGTGGTTCGCCGGCCGGCAAGGTCTTCGCAGGGGCGTAGTTCATCGCCACCGACACGATAGAGCGCAGTCCGTCCATGAGCAGCCGGGGGTCGAGGCGTTTGTCCAAGTAGTTGTTCATCCACGCCATGTCAGCGTTCATGCCCCGTTCGAGCCACGAACGCAGATGGTTCTCCTCATCGGCCGACACCCGGTCGGCCTCGGCGATGCCACAGGCGAAAAAGCCGAGACGCTGGGCCTCGGCTTTGATTTCATTCGAAGATCTTAAATTCATACCCTTGTTCTTTCAGCCATTCGATCGATTCCGGCAGCGCGGTCTTCAGTTTGTCAATGCTTTTGAGCGAGTCGTGAAAGGTGATGATCGAGCCGTTGCGGGCATAGCGTTTCACGTTTTGCACCACATCGTCGGCAGTGAGCCATTTGGAATAGTCACGGGTCACGAGGTCCCACATCACAATCTTATATTTGCGCTGAGCCCACCAGTATTCCGAATGTCGCATCCAACCGTGGGGTGGTCTGAAAAGATGTGCGCCAATGAGGCGGTTGGCCTTCTCGGTGTTGATGGCGTAGGTGATGGTCCAATGTTTGAATGCGCCGAGATGGTTGAACGTGTGGTTACCCACCTGATGGCCTTCGGCCACGATTCGCTGATATAAGTCGGGGTGGTGGAGCACGTTTTCACCTACCATGAAGAAGGTAGCCTTGATGCCATACTTCCTGAGCGTGTCGAGGATGAACGGTGTGGACTCGGGAATGGGTCCGTCGTCAAAGGTCAGATATACCGCATGCTCATCGGGATTCATGCGCCACAGGGCGGCGGGATAGAGCCATCGCAGCCATCGGGCCGGTTGTTCTATGAACATTGTTGGTGATTTTGTGGATTGGTATGAAAAAGAATGATGAACTGTTGTGGCGGGGTGATGAGCTTCTGGGGTGAGGATGGTCATGCCATGATACCCATACAGAAGTTCATTGCCCCGTTGTGAAACAGTTCATCATTCACGAGTCACGTTATCTCGTTTACTGGTTTTCCATCATCTGACCGCCTTTGCCGAGGTAGAGGCGGTAGTAATTGTCGAGTTGTGCCTTCTGCTTGGCGGCGAGGCTCTTGTCAACAATCGATGTGATGTCGGCCACTTGCGACATGATAGACAGTTGGATCATGCAGTCGCGTTGCGCGCCTTGGAACCTCGCACCGTCCAGACTGAGATAATACTCCTCATACTGCATGGCGTCTTTCCATACGGCACTGAGCACTTCCTTGGCTTTTGCGGTCTGTCCCAACAGCGCGTAGGCACGTGCGATGTCGGTGCCGCCACTCATATAGTTCATCGGAACATTATAGGTCGGGATGACCTGCTCGGCCTTGCGAAGCACTTTCAACGCCTTGTCCTTCTTGTTGTCGGCGATGAGATGGAGCGCCAACTGTCCGAAGAGTCTTCGGTGCGTATAGCACATGCGCATGGTAGTCTCGTCGAGATAGAGCCCCGGTGTGCTCAGTCCGCCGTAGCGGTAACGGTTCATCATGTTGTTGTAGGTCGTTTCCGTATCGAAGTTCTTGGCTCTGGGCTTGTTGGTGAGGAACGGAGTGATGCGGTTGGCAAGACCCTCTTGCACGAAGTTGTCGCCAAGGTTCATGTAGTTTTCGCTGCCTACGGTAAGGGCTACATAGATGGGTCGGGTCCAATTGCACTGCGCAATCATCTCCAACATCATCAGGTCGCCCTTGTAAAGCGCATTCTTGCCTTTGAGAGAGATAACCATGCGGTCGGGGATGGAGTCGCCGGCCATCATCATACCGCTCTTCTTGACAGCTTCCTTGTCAATGGTGACATAGAGGGTGTCGGTAGGAATGATGTGCATGTTCTCCTTGACCTTGTTCTCCGGCACGTTGAACATCTGGGCCAGAATATTGGTTTGTTCAGCCGTCAACTCGCCACGAACCCAATACTTCATGATGTTGGACACCTCGAAAGGATTGTCTCCGAAGAGTTGCTTGGCCATCTTGGGATCTTCCTGATACAACTCCTTGATGCTCTCTTTCATGGTGGGAGTCACCTCGATATACTCGTTGGTTCCCGAGCAATAGTCTAAGCGGGGCCATGTGATGGGCACGGCGGGAGAGTTGTATGCGGG
>DBQL01000115.1:2853-2990 GCA_002305235.1 Prevotella sp. UBA1395
ACCCGCGTGTCGGTGCGAATGCCCTCGACATCCTGATTGTACCACAGGGGGAAGGTGTCGTTATCTCCGTTGGTGAAGATGATGGGGTTGCCCTTATCTTGCAACGTCATGAGATAGTTTTGACCGAAATCGCGGCA
>DBQL01000151.1:0-769 GCA_002305235.1 Prevotella sp. UBA1395
ATCTCCGTAGAGGATTATGCTGTGGCTATGGTCGATGAGTTGGAGTCGCCCGCACATCATTACGAGCGATTCACCATCGGGTATTGAGCCGGCGGTCACTGTTACGCCCTGTCATCGATCCGTCACAGACAGTCATTGAGATGAATTGTAGGTAAAAAAGATAAGGGATCACAGCTCAACAATGAGTGGTGATCCCTTCTCTACGTTAGTATGTTATGAAAAATTTGAGAGAATTGAAACTTCACAGTTTCGAGTTGTTTTACTAAACATTATTTTATAGAGAAAGCATAGAAAAAATCTTATTTAATCATCGAGCGTTCAATAGAAACCTTGGGCTCAACCATGCTCTGTTTCATTGTGTCTACCATTGCGCTGTCGCCCATTGCGACAGGATTCTCCTTCTGAATTTCCGGCATGCTATAACCGTCATAACTGCTCATGGTGTCCTTGTTGTTATGGCTGAAGGGCACCTGCATGGCGTTGCCCAAGGTTAGGATAATGGCTACGACTGCCGCGGCTTTGAAGAGAGGTGACAGACGTTGTGTCATCGTGATGATGCGCGCCTTCACCGGTCGTTGCTCCTCAATGATAGCCATCAGCCTATCGTCGAAACCTGCGTCTAATACATCGTCGGCACTCTGTTGCTCCTCATAGTTGAAGAGGGCTTTGTATCGGAGCAATTCGGCAGGAACCTTGTCCTGACTGAAGAAAGCCCGCAAAATATCCTCTTCTTCCAAGGATGTCTCGCAGCGCCAATAGCGCTCCAACA
>DBQL01000151.1:775-27723 GCA_002305235.1 Prevotella sp. UBA1395
CTTTTCCCGTTGTGTGAACATCAGAGTTTCGTATGTTGTTTCTGTCATCATAATTTTTGAGCTTTGATTTGCAGCAGTCAACTGATTTGTTTATCTTTGTGCATCTGATGAACTAAAACCTTATTCTTATGATCGAAAGAACCCTTGTACTTCTCAAGCCCTGCACATTGCAGCGCGGTTTGGTGGGAGAAGTGACCAAAAGATTTGAGCAGAAGGGCCTCCACCTCTGCGGTATGAAGATGATGCAGCTCGATGATGCCCTTCTCAGCGAGCACTATGCCCACCTGTCCGAGAAGCCTTTTTTCCGGCGTGTGAAAGATGCCATGATGACCGCCCCGGTCATTGCGATGTGCTGGGAGGGTGTCGACGCCATTGCTGCCGTGCGCAAGCTGGCCGGCGTGACCAATGGTCGACTTGCCGAGCCGGGTACCATCCGTGGCGATTTCTGTATGAGTTTTCAGGAGAATATCGTTCATGCGAGCGATGGTCAGGAAACTGCCGAGGTAGAGCTTCAACGTTTTTTCAAGCCCGAGGAACTGTTCACGTGGAAGCAGAGCTACTTTGANNTCTATGCCAACGACGAATTTTGATCGATCGGCATTTATTCGGTTTTTGGCATATCTATAAAAACTCAAACCCTCTCGTAGTTTTGGTTACGAGAGGGTTTCTTTTTTGTCCTTTATGATCATTTGTGGTCATGGCAGGCATATCGTTCATACGCCGAAATTCTCCATTTCCTGAAACTTCTGCTTGATGGCTTGCCGGCCTCGAAAGATATTCACCTTGACCTGTTCTTCCGATATTTCGAGTATGGCGGCGATGTCCTTATAGCTTTTCCCTTCAAAATCGCGGAGCTGGATGCAACTGCGTTGTTTTTCGGGCAGACCGTCCACGATTTGCCTCACGATGTTCAGCTGGTCGTGTTGGATGGTCTGTTCCGATGGGTTCCGGGTGTTGTCGGCGCGGTCGGTTTGCGCCTCGTCGAGCGATGCAAACTGATTGCTCTGCCGCTTGATGCTGTCCAACGACAGGTTTCGGCATATCGTGAAACAGAAGGCTTCGATGTTTTCAATCTCATTCCATGTCTCTCTGCGGTTCCATATCTTGATGAGCGTCTCCTGCACGATATCCTCGGCCTCGGCACTGTCGAGCGTAATGCGCAGCGCGAGACGGTACAGCTGGTTTTTCAGCGGTAGGATGTCATTGCGGAAATTGATCTCTTTCATCTTGAATGGGGTGAGTGCAGAGCTGTGTATGAGCGTCAGCGGTTGGTCGTCGGAGGGCAGTGGTCCTCGTCGGCCATTGTCATCGGTGACCGTCGGCCATCGTTCCGGCAGCGGTCAGTCGTCGCCTTTAATCATCGTGCCGTGTTTGCCGTCTATGGCTGTCGACAGCGTGATGTTCACTTGCGTCACTCCCGCCTCAACGGCTTTCAGCGCGTTTTCGATCTTGGGAATCATGCCGCCCGAGATAGTGCCATCATTTACATATTTCGTGAAGCTCTTCCGGGTGATGACCGGTATCACGCTGTCGTCATCATCGGGGTTGGCCAGCACCCCCGGTTTCTCAAAACTGTAGATCAATGTCACGTCATACTGCTTGGCAAGAGCCTTGGCCACTTCCGAGGCGATGGTGTCGGCGTTGGTGTTGAGCATGTTTCCCTTGCCGTCATGGGTCAGTGGAGCCATCACCGGGGTGATGCCGTTGTCGATCAATGTGTGCAGCATGGTGCCGTCCACACGGTCCACGTCGCCCACAAACCCGAAGTCGACCGTCTCTTCGTGAGCGTTTCCGCTGTCGTCTGTCAGCGTCATCTTCACGGGTGGTCGTCGGTGACTGCTGATGCTGTTCATGTCGGCTCCCGACAGTCCGAGGGCATTGATGCCGCACGACTGCAGTCTCGCCACCAAGTGCTTGTTCACCAGTCCGCCGTAGACCATTGTCACCACGTCCAGCATTTCGGCATCGGTGATGCGGCGTCCGTTCACCATTTTGCTCTCAATACCCAGTTCGGCCGCCACCTTCGTGGCCCTTCTGCCACCGCCGTGAACCAGCAGTTTGTGGCCCTCGATGGCCGAGAAGTCTTGAAGCAGGGTGGTGAGGCGACTCTCGTCTTCCACGATGGCGCCTCCCACCTTTACGATAGTTATCTTGTCTTTCATCATTGTCACTTGTGTTTGCCCGTCTTCGTCGCGTCGCACTCCTCCCTCAATATCGTGAAAGGAGCGTCTTGGCAGAGGCGGCCGGTCGTGCTGCCGTCGCCCCCGACACCCCTTGAGGGCTATTCCAAATAAGTATATCCGTAGAGTCCCGAGCGGTAGTTGCTCAAGAACTCCTTGCCTTCTTCCAAGGAGATCTTACCGTTTTTCACGCTCTTGGTCACCCACTGCTCGAGCTGTCTCACGAGTTTCTTGGGATTATACTGCACATATTCGAGCACCTCCTCCACCGTCTCGCCGTCAAAGATCTGGTCGATGTGATACTTTCCGTCCTTCACGCTGATATGGGCCGCGGTGGTATCGCCGAAGAGGTTGTGCATGTCGCCGAGAATCTCCTGATAGGCTCCCACGAGGAAAACGCCGAGATAGTAAGGCTCGTTTTTCTTCAACGGGTGCAGTGGAAGCACGTGCGACACATGTCCGTCGGCCACAAAGTTCGCTATTTTGCCGTCCGAGTCGCAGGTGATGTCCTGCAATGTGGCCTTGCGTGTGGGTCGCTCGTTGAGTCGCTGTATCGGCATGATGGGAAACAGCTGGTCGATGGCCCACGAGTCGGGCAGGCTTTGGAAGAGCGAGAAGTTGCAGAAATACTTGTCGGCAAGCAGTTTGTCGAGTCCGCGCAGCTCGTCGGGAATGTGCTTCATGCTCTTGGAGAGAATGTTGATTTCATGGCATACACTCCAATACATGGCCTCGATTTCTGCCCTTGTGCGCAGGTCTACGATGCCGTGCGAGAACAGTTCGAGTGCCTCGTCGCGTATTTGCTCGGCGTCGTGCCAATCCTCGAGCATGCCTTTGGGGCTGAGGTTGCACCAGATGTCATAGAGATCTCTCACCAACTGGTGGTCGGTCTCCTTGGCTTCAAACTCTTCCGGCATCTCGGGCAGCGACGCGGTTTCCAGCACGTCGATGACCAACACCGAGTGGTGTGCGGCCAGAGAGCGTCCGCTCTCGGTGATCAGGTTGGGATGTGTGATGCCGTTCTTGTTGGCGGCATCCACAAAAGTATAGACGCAGTCGTTCACATACTCCTGAATGGAATAGTTCACCGAGCTTTCACTGTTCGACGACCGCGTGCCGTCATAGTCCACCCCGAGTCCGCCGCCACAGTCCACGAAGTCTACATCATAGCCCATCTTGTGCAGGTTGATATAGTATTGCGCGGCCTCGCGCAGCGCGGTCTGTATGCGTCTGATCTTCGTGATCTGACTGCCGATGTGGAAGTGGATGAGCTTCAGGCAGTCGTGCATGCCGATGCTGTCGAGCTTCTCGAGGGCTTGCAACAGCTCCGCCGAGGTGAGTCCGAACTTCGAGGCGTCTCCTCCGCTCTCCTGCCACTTGCCCGACCCCGATGAGGCGAGCTTGATGCGTATGCCGAGATTGGGCTTCACCTTCAGGTCTTTGGCCACTTTGGCGATGATGTCCAGTTCGTTGAGTTTCTCCACGACGATGAAGATGCGCTTGCCCATCTTCTGTGCGAGCAGGGCCAGTTCGATGTAGCTTTGGTCCTTGTATCCGTTGCAGATGATGAGCGAGTCGCTTTGACACTGTACGGCGATCACCGCGTGCAGCTCGGGCTTCGACCCGGCCTCAAGTCCGAGGTTGAATTTTCGCCCGTGCGAGATGATCTCCTCTACCACCGGCTGCATCTGGTTTACCTTGATGGGGTAGATCACAAAGTTCTCTCCTTTGAAGTCGTATTCCTCTTTGGCCTTGTCAAAGCACGAAGCCGTCTTCTCGATACGGTTGTCAAGGATATCGGGAAAGCGCAGCAGCACCGGCGCCGTGACATCGCGCAGGGCGAGTTCGTCCATCACGTCACGCAGGTTCACCTCCGTGTTGTCTTTGCAGGGTGTCACATAGACATCGCCTTGCTCGTTGATACCAAAGTAGGAAGTGCCCCAACCGTTGATGTTGTAAAGCTCCTTCGAATCTTCAATAGTCCATTTTTTCATATAGGAAAAAAAGTAAAAAGAGTGAAATGTTTATCTGTTACAGGGTGAAAACCAATGTTGGGCTACTCCATGCGGAGTGTTTTTTTCAACTTGGCAATGGTTATTTTTATTTTGTCGTAATTGTCCATCAGAGACACGTCCACCGTATGTTTGGCACGGTTGTAATGCGGTTCGCGCAGCTCGAGCTGTTCCCGGATAAAGGAGTCCACCTCCTCGGGGGTCTTGTTGAGCAGCAGGGGCCTCACGGTCTTGCCCATCTTGAGATGTCTGTGCAGCACCTCGGGCGAGCATTTCAGATATACGGTCTCTCCCTGCCGGTTGATATAGTCCATGTTGTCGAAGAAGCACGGTGTCCCCCCGCCACAACTGATGATGACGTTTTCAAACTCGGCCACCTCGTGGAGCATGTTTCTCTCCACCTCTCTGAAGCCTGCCTCGCCCCGCTCGTCGAATATCTGCTTCACCGTTTTGTGCATGCGGCTCTCGATATACCAGTCGAGGTCGTAGAAGGGCATGTCCAAGTCGGTCGACAGCGCTTTTCCCACGGTGGTCTTTCCCGACCCCATATATCCTATGAGGATGATTCTCGACCATTGCCGTTGCGGCGTGGGGCAGGTGTTGGTGGGGTCTGTGTGGCTCATGTCTTGTTCCATAACATACTTTCGGAGTCGTGATTTCCGGGTTGGGCGAAGTCCGCGCCGCCTGTGCGCGGGACTTTCACCGGTTATTTTTTGGTTTTCTTGGCCTTCGGCGCCGGAGCGTTCTTGATGATTTCCACACACTCCTCGTAGGTCATGTCGCCGGCCAATGCCCGTTCGTGCAACTTCTTGTCGATGCGGTAGTTCTGTCCGTCGCAGGCGATATAGGGTCCGTAGCGACCCTTGAGAAGTTCCAGCTTCATGTCGCTTTCAAAGGTCTTGATGTGGCGTTCCTTCTCTTGGTCGCGCTTGTCCTGAATGAGCTTGGTGGCTGTCTCGAGCGTGATGGTCATGGGATCCTCGCCCTTGGGCAGCGACACATACTTGTGATCGTGGAGCACGTATGGTCCGAACCGACCCTTGCCGATGCTCACCTCCTTACCCTCGAAGGTGCCGAGGGTGCGCGGCAGCTTGAAGAGTTCCATCGCCTCGGCGAGCGTGATGGTCTCGATGCTCAGGTCTTTGGGAATTTGCGCGAAGCGTGGTTTCTCCTCGTCGTCGGCCGACCCGATTTGCACCATCGGTCCGAAGCGCCCTATTTTGACAAACACCGGCTTGCCCGTCGCGGGCTCCTCGCCGAGCTGTCGTTCGCCCACCTTGTGCTCCGAGCGACTTTTCATCACGTTGTCTACCGTGGGCGTGAAGTCTTTGTAAAACTTCACCATCATCTTTTTCCATTCGTCCTTGCCCTCGGCAATAGCGTCAAACTGTCGCTCCACCTTCGCGGTGAAGTTGTAATCCATGATTTCGGGGAAGTTGGCCAGCAGGAAATCGTTCACCACGATACCGATGTCGGTGGGCAGCAGCTTGCCTTTCTCCGAGCCGGCCATCTCTTTCTTGTTCTTCGCGCTGATGAGATTGCCCTTGAGGGTATCGATGACGTATGGGCGTTCGGTGCCCGGCTTGTCGCCCTTCTGCACATACTCGCGCTGCTGGATGGTCGAGATGGTGGGCGCGTAGGTCGACGGGCGGCCTATGCCCAGCTCCTCGAGCTTGTGCACGAGCGATGCCTCGGTATAGCGCAGCGGTCCCTGCGAGAACCGCTCGGTAGAGGTTATCTCGCGGCGTTCGAGCTTGCTGCCCACCCGAAGGGCCGGCAACAGGTTGCTCTCTTCCTGCGTGTTGTCATCGTCATCGGTCGACTCGTGATACACCTTGATGAATCCATCAAAGGCCACCACTTCGCCGGTAGCGATAAATTTCTCTTCCACGCCGTCGATATCGATGGTCACCGTGGTCTTCTCTATCTGCGCGTCGGCCATCTGCGAGGCGATGGTGCGTTTCCAGATGAGGTCGTAAAGCCGGCGCTCCTGACTCGTCCACTCGTTGTCTGTCTCTTGGCTGAAGGTGGGTCGGATGGCCTCGTGGGCCTCCTGTGCGCCCTTGGCGTGGGTGTGATAGTTGCGCGGATTGCTGTATTCCTTGCCGTAGGTCTTCACGATCTCGTCCTTGCTGGCATTGATGGCGAGCGTGGAGAGGTTCACGCTGTCGGTTCGCATGTAGGTGATGCGTCCGCTCTCGTAGAGTCGTTGTGCCACCATCATGGTCTGGCTCACGGTGAACCCGAGCTTGCGGGCAGCCTCCTGCTGGAGCGTAGAGGTGGTGAACGGTGGCGCGGGGGTGCGTTTCAGGGGTTTCTTCACGATGTTCTCCACGGCAAAGGAGGCATCCTTGCACTTGCCGAGGAAGACCACGGCCTCCTCATGGGTCTTGAACCGCTTGTCCAACTCGGCCTTCACCTCACTCTTGCTGCCGTCGGCATTGGTGACGGCGAAGATGCCGTTGACACGATAGAAGGGTTCCGAGGCAAAAGCCTGAATCTCGCGCTCGCGCTCCACGATGAGGCGCACGGCCACGCTCTGCACGCGTCCGGCCGAGAGGGCGGGCTTCACCTTGCGCCACAGCACGGGCGAGAGTTTGAAACCCACGATGCGGTCGAGCAGGCGACGGGCCTGTTGCGCGTTGACGAGATTCATGTCGAGGTGCCGGGGATGCTGTATGGCATCGAGGATGGCACTCTTGGTAATCTCATGGAACACGATGCGCGAGGTGTTCCGTTCGTCCAGTCCGAGCACCTCGCAGAGATGCCAACTGATGGCCTCTCCCTCGCGGTCCTCATCGGATGCCAGCCAAATGTTGCCGGCTGCCTTGGCGCTTTTCTTCAGGTCGGCCACTATTTTCTTCTTCTCCTCGGGAATCTCATAGTCGGGTTCGAGAGTATCTTCATTGATGCTGAGTTCTTTTTTCTTCAGGTCGCGGATGTGTCCGTAAGACGACATCACCTTAAAATCCTTGCCAAGAAATTTCTCTATGGTCTTGGCCTTGGCAGGACTCTCTACGATAACCAAATTATCTTGCATACTTCCACTTGATTGTTTAATGGTTGGCAAAAGTAATAATAACTTTTCGCATACACATTATTATATAGAGATAATTTTTGTTTTTTTAATAATGAGGTGCGAGAGTTGCGGCGTGAAGTCGGTACCGGCAGGTCGCAGGCATCTCGAGGGTTTCGCGACCGGTCTTGGTGATGGCGGTGGGCAATGGTCAGGGTGGGTGGTGATGATGGTAAATGTGTTGTGATATTTCATCAAAAACAGAGGTTCCGTGGCATGATGAAAGAGACGGTGTGATGGGGTGGGGAGAAGATAACGAGGCGATGGGGGCGTGGAACGATGGCGAACCGATGGGTGGTGGCAGGTGGCCGTGTCGCGCGAAAAAGGCGTTTTTGTCGTGCCGCCACGGTTTTTTCAAGCGGAATCGGACGCGGAAACGACAAGGTGACCGACGGGTTGCCGCGCGATAAGAACGTAATCGCGCGGCCAAAGGGTAGTAATCGCGGCGCGAAAAGAACCTAATCGCGAGGCGAAAAGATAGCAATCGCAAAGCGATGAAATATCAATATTTTACAGGTTGTTGTGTATCAGTGGGTTATATAAATCGTGATTTTTGCCGATTTTCGGACCGAAGGCAGGGATGATGCGGTACAATCGCCGGATTTGTGCGATTTTATCAAAATATTTCAACGTTTTTTTTTCTTCTCCGAGGGTGCCGTGCCCGTCCTGCGGAGTAGCAGGAGACAAGCCTCCGTCAGTAGGCCGCGCGCGGACCGGTGGCGATGGCTGAACACGTGCGAACGGCGAGTGCCGACGGCGTGCGAACGAGAAAAATACGGTCGGCGAAGTGGCGTTTGCCACGGTTTTGATTATCTTTGCAGGTGTCAAACCGCAATACCTGCCGAGTATGAAGCATCGTTTTTCTGTCGTGGTCCTTCGTGGTCTGTCGGCATTGTTTCTGATGATGATTTGTTGTGTGACGCCCTCGTCTGCCTTGGCGCAAGACGTGGCGCCGCTGTTGCGTACCCATTGGGGGCAGGGTGCTCCCTATAACGCCCTCTGTCCGGTGGTCGACGGCCGGCAGTCGTTGGCCGGCTGCGGACCGGTGGCGATGGCGCAGGTGATGTGTGGCACGGCCCACGGCGCGACAAGCACGCACGACGGTGTGGCCTACGAGTGGTCGCTCATGCCCGACCGTCTCACCCCGACCACTCCCGCAGACCGTCGACAGGCAGTAGCGGCACTGCTGCGCGACTGTGGCGAGACGGCTTTCACGCGCTATGGAGCCGACAGGAGCAGCACCGGTCTGACACAAATGTTGAACGCCATGAAGAAGCTCTTCGGCTATTCACCCTATATGCTCATCGTGAAACGTGTTGACTACCCGGGCGTCGAGGGCGCGCGGCGGTGGCGGGAGATGTTGTATGGCGAGCTGAGGGCGGGCCGCCCGGTCATCATGCGCGGCGATAAATCGACGGATGTCGGCGGCCATATCTTCGTGGCAGACGGGTTGCGCGACACGCTCGTGCATGCCAACATGGGGTGGGACGGTCGTGGCGATGGCTGGTTTCCGGCAGACAGCATCGGCGGATATCCCGATAACGTGTGGATGATGGTGCATGTGACCGACACCGCGGTGATGCCCGCCATGACCCGTGTGAGCGTGGCGGCCCCGGGCACACTGCGTGCCTGCATGGCCGACAGCCTGTGGCGCGAGGTGTTGCGACTGCGCGTGGAGGGTGTGCTCAATGCCGCCGACATCGTATGGCTGCGACAACTGTGCACGCCCAAGGCCGCAGGCGGGGGCGACGGCCGCTTGGCGGTGGTCGACTTGCACGACGCGCACATGGAATATCTGCCCGACTCGGCGTTTTTCGGTGCCTCGAGGCTGGTAGACATGCGGCTGCCCGAAGGACTGAAGGTCATCGGTGTGAGGGCATTCAAGAACTGCATGCAACTCAACAGGGTAGATATCCCGTCGTCGGTGTGGAAGATACGGTGGGAGGCTTTCAGGCGATGCCGGAACCTGTTGGACATTCATATTCCCGAGGGCGTGCGCAATGTGCTCAGCTCGACGTTCTCGGAGTGTGAGAATCTTACCGGGGTGCGACTGCCCGAATCGGTCGATACCTTGGGCGAGAGCGTGTTTCGCAACTGCGCCAGACTGGAGAAACTCTACATTCCGGCACGCACCACCCACATCGGTCCGTTCCTGACGCGAGGCTGTCCGAATGTGGAGGTGCAGGTATCGGCACATAACGAGCAATATCGCATGGCCGATGGCCGCATGGAGCACCGCGACGCGAAAGGCAAATGGGTGCCCGTCGACACCCCGATGCCGGTACCCAAGGGGCCGCGACGCGATGTGGTGATGCCCGGACCGGGCAGCAAGGTGGTGAAAAGATACAAGATGGTGAATGGCAAGAAGGTGTTTCTCGGCGTGGTGGGAAACGACGGAAGACTGAAGAGATGATTGTTTTTTTATTCAAATATCTCTGTTTTTCGCTCGCTTAAAATGGCTTTGTTGCTGTATTTTAGCTAAAAATTGTGAACAATAATATTTCTTTGGGAAAATAATTTGCGGTTGTCTTCTTTTTCTTAATTTTGCCGCACGAAAGCATGCGGGGCAACCCGTGTCATCAACGAAATTCATTCTAACAATATCTTATTATAAGTATGAAACTATTCATGTCGTTAGTCGACAGCCTCTTGCGCCTGTCGGCATCGCTCAAGACATTGGGCGTGCATTTGATTCGTGTGGCTATATTTATCATTTTTGTGTGGATTGAGGGTCTGAAGTTTTTCAACTATGAGGCCGAGGGCATCGTGCCGTTTGTGGCCAACAGTCCGTTCATGAGCTTCTTCTATGCCAAGGACGCGCCCGAATACAAGGAGTACAAGCTCAAGGAGGGTGAGGTGGATGTCTAAAAGCAACAATGGCACGAGGAAAACCGCACCTATTCGTTCTCCAAGGGGTTAGGTTTGATGATCATGCTGTTTGGCGTGCTCACGCTCTTGGGCATCGTTTGGCCCAAGGTGGGATTTGTGGGTGCCGGCCTTGTGTTCCTCATGACGATAGGAACGCTGTCGTTCCTTGTCACCACACCCGAGTGTTGGGTGCCCGACCTCGGCGGACCGGAGCACGGATTCCCGCTGCTCTCGGGAGCGGGGCGGCTCGTGATCAAGGATGTGTGTATCTTGGCCGGAGCGGTGGTGGTGGCTGCCGACAGTGCCCAACGCATCTTGGACAAGCGGCGCTGACGCACGCCGCCATGACATTTACCACCCCGCCGACAGGTCGAGATGAGCACACGGGGGCTGGGATGTGTCATTGGTGGTGGGTAAGAATGTTCCTTTTATGACAAAAAGGGCTTTATGATGTTCTTTTTGTACAACAATGAGATTTGAAAGTTAAATATTTCATAAAAAGTGTAATATTCTCTTTTTGTTTCAATTGGGTTTGTATAACTTTGCGTCATATTACTTAATAACTTAAACATAAGAATAATGGCAAACGTAAAGCCTGCTGAAGGCAAACTTGGAATCATGGTCGTCGGATGCGGCGCCGTGGCTACAACGTTTATGACCGGTGTGTTGATGGCCCGCAAAGGACTGGCCAAGCCGGTGGGGTCTGTGACTCAGTATGACAAGATCCGTGTGGGTAAGGGAGAACAGAAGAAATATCTCCATTATCAAGATATCGTACCATTGGCAAAGCTGGAGGATATCGTTTTCGGTACATGGGACGTGTATCCGCAGAACGCTTATCAGGCAGCGGTTTATGCTGAAGTGCTCAAGGCCAAGGACATAGAGCCTGTGCGCGACGAACTGGAGAAGATTGTGCCGCTGAAAGCCGCTTTTGACAAGAACTATGCCAAGCGTCTTGATGGCGACAACGTGAAGGACTGCAAGACCCGTTGGGAAATGGTGGAAGCCCTGAGGAATGATATCGTGGAGTTCAAACAGCAGACCGGCGTGAACCGCGTGGTGGTGATTTGGGCTGCGTCGACAGAGATCTATGTGCCCTATGAGGAGAAATTCCACGGCACCATCGCCGCGCTCGAGCAAGCCATGAAGGATGATGACCGCGAGCATGTGGCACCGAGCATGTGTTATGCATACGCAGCGCTCACCGAGGGATGCCCCTTTATCATGGGCGCACCTAACACCACGGTAGACATTCCCGCCATGTGGGAACTGGCCGAGAAGACCCGTATGCCCATCGCCGGCAAGGATTTCAAGACCGGTCAGACGCTGGTGAAGTCGGGATTCGCGCCGATTCTCAAGGTGCGCAACCTCGGACTGAACGGATGGTTCTCTACCAATATTCTTGGAAACCGTGACGGACTGGTGCTCGACGAGCCGGCAAACTTTCACACCAAGGAGGTTTCGAAGCTGTCTACACTGGAGACTATCCTCAAGAAAGAGGAGCAGCCCGACCTCTACGGTGACATCTATCACAAGGTGCGTATCAACTATTACCCCCCGCGCAACGATGACAAGGAGGGCTGGGACAATATCGACATCTTCGGATGGATGGGCTATCCCATGCAGATCAAGATCAACTTCCTCTGCCGCGACTCTATCCTTGCCGCTCCGCTGTTGCTCGACCTCACGCTCTTGAGCGACCTCGCCGCACGCGCCGGACGCTATGGCACGCAGCGGTTCTTGAGCTTCTTCCTCAAGAGTCCGATGCACGACTTCACCAAGGGTGAGGTGCCGGTGAACAATTTGTTTGACCAATATGTGATGCTCAAGAACGCCGTTCGTGAGATGGGCGGCTATGAGGCTGACGAAGAGATAGATTGACACGTTTTTCCGAGAGTGGAATGCTCTGCCGTGACGTGTCGGCCCGTGGGGCGGTGACGGCGGCGGAAATCCGACAAAAAGCGGAAAACCATTGAAATTGAAAATTCGCGTATGAACAGGACACGATGTCCCGATGTTCATACGCGAATTTGATTTGTGGGGGTATGGCAGGTGAGGCTTGGAGAATCGCTATATTTTTCGACGGCCATTGATGAAGTCGATGAGTCCCTGTCGCACCGAACGAAGCCCGAATTGCTCCGTGCGGATGTCGTCGAGGGCAAGCCATCGGAAGTCGGACACGTCGTCGTGGGTTGAGACCCGTGACGTATCTGCGACCTCGCAGAGATAGAAACTGTCTAAAGTCTTCACCTCAAAGTCTGAATACAGATATACGTTGGGATAGCTGAAAAGGTATTGCGCGCGGGTGACCACCAGTCCGGTCTCCTCTCTCACCTCACGAATGACACCCTGTTCGGCTGTCTCGCCGATGTCGGCAAAGCCTCCCGGCAGGTCGAGTGTGCCCTTGCCCGGCTCCTTTTTGCGAGTGACAACCAACAGTTCGTTGCGCTCATTCAAGATGAAAGCGACGTTGGCAGCGCTGGGGTTGAGGTAATACTCAAAACCACAGTTGTCGCATTTCTTGCTTTTCTCATCCTGTTCTTCAAAGTGTTTGCTGCCACAGACAGGACAATAACGGAATTTGGATAGTGGGTGCATATAAAAAAGGGTGTGTAGGGGAGGTGAAAATTACAACATCCCCTTGATTTCTTCTTCTAAGTCTTTGACCTGACTGTCGCGCTTTTGCAGCACATTATCCTTGTCGATAAGGAAATATGTCGGTACGCTGGTGACATTATACTGTGCCGCTGCCTGTGATGACATGGCATTTTCATCGCGTACGCAGATCCACGGCAGGGCGGCAACATTCTCCTTCCAGAAGTGCTCGTCGGGGTCGAGGCTTACCTGATAGATCTCCAATCCGGCGGCGTGGTACTTGTTATACAGCTCTCGCAGCATCATGATGCGTGCCGTACTCTGCTTGGTGGCAAAGATATGGAAGTCGAGCAGCACCACCTTGCCCTTGAGGTCGGTGAGCTTACGGATTCTCCCGAGATTGTCGGGCAGGGCGATTTCGATCACACCCGTAGAGGTAACCTTGCTCGCATCGATCGTCTGACTTTGTCCGGCTTGGATGATGCGCACGTTTTTCATGCCCTCGATGGCAATGTTATGCAGGTTCTTTCCGCGCTCGGAGCCGGGGTAATAGGTGTCCCAGCTGGTGGCGACGGCCGCGAAAACCTGTACGTCTTCTTTCTTGCTGCGTGGGTCGAAGATCAGTGTCGTCTGTCGTCCCACGTTCACTGTCTGGAACAGCGCGTAGTAAGCGTAGGCTTTCATTGGCTCGCGGAAGATATAATTGGTCTTGATGTTGTTTTTGTAGAGGTCGAGAATGGTGCGGATGCTGTCTGCCTCTTTCTCGTAAGTGACATTGGGATTGTTCACGATGGCATTCACCTGAAGCTGCAAGTTCAGCTGCATCACCGCCAGTTCCTTGATCTTGGAGCATTCCTCTGAGCCTTTGACATCATATTGTGCCGACATCGTGGGGTAGGAAGCGTTGACGATAATCTCCTCGGTGGAGTCTGCGGCGATGTTGATCATCTGCTTGTCGATGCGCAAACGATAAAACTCCGGATGGGTGGCGGCATCGGCATCGAAGCTGAACGAGCCGTCTTTGCCCAGTTTGACAGAGTCTATCGTGACCGCCCCGTTGAGGCTCATATTCTCAAAATAAAGAAGGGAATCTTCGGCATTGGCGATGTTTCCGGAAACATGAAACTTCTTGCCGGTGCACGAAGAGACGGTGAAGGCAGCGACAACGAGCGTTGTGGCTATCAGGAGTTTTGCTAACTTCATTTCAATCAGAATTATATTGGTTGTTGCAAAGTTAATGGAAATCGTCAAAAAAACAAAAAATAATGCTCTTTTCTTCTTCTTTCTCATGCTAAATGGGTATCTTTGTCGCATTATATATTTAGATGTAAGTCAAAACAATAAGATTTTTTAGATGAACGTAATTACAAAAACCGTTCAGTTGCCAGATGGCAGAACCATCTCAATTGAAACCGGAAAGGTTGCAAAGCAGGCTGACGGATCGGCTATGATCCGTATGGGTAACACCGTGTTGTTGGCCACTGTTTGTGCAGCTAAAGAGGCAGTTCCGGGTACTGATTTTATGCCTTTGCAGGTTGATTATCGTGAGCAGTATAGTGCTGCGGGTCGTTTTCCGGGAGGATTTACAAAGCGCGAAGGCAAACCCAGTGATGAGGAGATTCTCACCTCACGGCTTGTTGACCGTGCTCTTCGTCCCCTTTTTCCATCAGACTACCATTGTGAAGTTTATGTACAGGTAATGCTCCTCTCTGCGGATGGAGTGGATCAGCCGGACGCTTTGGCCGGTTTTGCCGCATCCGCAGCAATGGCTTGCTCAGACATTCCTTTCGATTATACCATCTCCGAGGTACGCGTGGCCCGCGTAAACGGTGAATATGTTGTGAACCCCACATACCAGCAGATGGCCGATGCCGACATGGACCTCATGGTCGGTGCCACCAAAGACAACATCATGATGGTGGAGGGCGAGATGAAAGAGGTTAGCGAGCAAGACCTTATCGCCGCGCTTAAAGTGGCTCACGAGGCCATCAAGCCCATGTGTGAGCTTCAGGATGCGTTGGCTAAGGAACTCGGTACGGACAAGAAACGTGAGTATGCCGACGAGGTGAACGATGAGGAGTTGCGTGAACAAATCAAGAATGAACTGTATCAGGCAGTCTATGACGTGAACCGTCAGGCTTTGGAGAAGCAGGCTCGCCATGATGCTTTTGACAAGATATTGGCCGACTTTGTCGAGAAATACGATGCCGCCCATGCCGATCTCACCGCTGATGAGTTGGAAGAGAAGCATGGCTTGGCCGCCCGTTACTATGAGGACGTGCTCCGTGACGCCATGCGTCGCTGCATCCTCGATGAAGGATTGCGCCTCGATGGCCGTGCAACGACCGACATTCGCCCTATCTGGTGCGAGGTGTCTGCACTGCCCATGCCCCACGGAAGTGCCATTTTCCAGCGCGGCGAGACCATGAGTCTCTCTACCTGCACACTCGGAACGAAGCTCGATGAGAAGCTCGTGGACGGCGTGTTGGACCGCAGCTACCAGCGATTCCTGCTCCATTACAACTTCCCCCCGTTCTCAACGGGCGAGGCCAAGGCCCAGCGTGGTGTCGGTCGACGTGAGATTGGTCACGGCCATTTGGCTTGGCGCGGTCTGAAGGGACAGATTCCCGCCGACTTCCCCTATACGGTGCGTTTGGTAAGTCAGATCCTTGAGTCTAACGGTTCATCCTCGATGGCCACCGTTTGTGCCGGAACCTTGGCGTTGATGGATGCCGGTGTTCCCATGAAGAAGCCCGTGGCCGGTATCGCGATGGGTCTGATCAAGAACCCGGGCGAGGAGAAATTTGCTATCTTGAGTGACATTCTCGGCGACGAGGACCACTTGGGCGACATGGATTTCAAGACCACCGGTACCAAGGATGGACTCACGGCCACACAAATGGACATCAAGTGCGACGGACTGTCATACGAGATTCTTGAGCAGGCGCTGATGCAGGCCAAGGCCGGTCGCGAGCATATCATGGGCGAAATGATGAAGACAATGTCTGAGCCTCGTGCCGAAATGAAGCCTCAGGTTCCCCGCATCGTAGCCATAGAGATACCCAAGGAGTTTATCGGTGCGGTGATTGGCCCGGGCGGAAAGATCATCCAGCAGATGCAGGAAGACAGTGGTGCGACCATCACCATCGACGAAGTTGACGGTGTGGGTAAGGTACAGGTTTCCGCTCCCAATAAGGAAAGCATCGACATCGCATTGGGTAAGATCAAGGCTATCGTAGCTCTTCCCGAGGTTAGCGAGGTCTATGCCGGTACGGTAAAGAGCGTGATGCCTTACGGTTGCTTCGTGGAGATCCTGCCGGGCAAGGAAGGTTTGCTCCACATCTCAGAGATCGCGTGGAAGCGTTTGGAGTCTGTCGAGGAGGCCGGCATCAAGGAAGGTGACAAGATCAAGGTGAAACTTCTTGAGATCGATCCCAAGACGGGCAAGTACAAGCTCTCTCACCGTGTGCTCGTGGAGAAGCCCGAGGGCTACGTAGAGCGTGAGCGCCGTCCGCGTCCTGACCGTCGTCCCCGTGGCGAAAGACCCGACCACGGCGACCGTCGTCCCCGCCGTTTCGAGCATAACGACAACGGCCGTCAGGGCAACGAGTATGGCGAGCAAAGCGGAAACGGTTTCGACGCTGAGTAATCAGCCTCGTTCCGAGAACAGATAAAGATGAAGCCCTGCAATGTCGATACTGACGTTGCAGGGCTTTTTGTATGCGTTGCCGCGGGCTGCGGGCCGTCGCCACACTGTTATTGGAACAGGAAGTAGCAAGCCACGAAGCAGGCTTGGAAGATAAATCCACTCACGATGTGCACCAATGCTTTGTTGCGCGGTGTCTGTTCCATATCGGCTTTGCCCAAACGAACAGCTGCCATGACTGTCATTACAAACGCGATGAGAATCATGATAAGGCTCACATAGCCTATCACCGGGTTGTCCATGCGATAGCTCAATGCCCAGCAGATGTAAGCAGATACTCCAAGAATGGTTGCCTCTTCAATCGTAAAGTTGTCTTTCATCATAGAAAATATTTATAGATTTAGTTTGAAATCGCCCTCGTCGATCATACGTTGCCACATCCTTGGCCTGTCGGTCGGCACGCGTTCGAAACTTCCGGTCATCGCCGATGGTCTGTACGGGTGCAAGTATCAATCCTTAATTATTTTATGTAAAACAGTTAATCTGTTGGCAAACATAGCTAAATTTTTCTATAAATTGATGTTTTTTTTGTTGTTTTTGTTTTATTTAACAACTTAATGATTGCTCCAATCCGCCCTGTGTACCAATGATTTTTTATGCGAGACCGCCGTCGGTGGCATACGCTCACTTCTTGGTGACAATATATGCGCTGAGCAATACGAGGACGAGCGCCACCGGCTTGTCCCACGTCATCACGTCTTGTCCGATGGCAATGGCCACGAGCGACGCGATGATAGGCTGCAGATTGGTATATACACTCACCGTGGTGGCTTGCAGATAGCGCATGGCGTAGGGTATGGCGAAGTATCCCGCCACGGTGGCAAACACCACGATGAACGCCATTTCCAGCGCGCCGCTCCACTGCCAAGCCTCGCCATAGAGCCTCGCCCCTTGCAGGTCGCCCCACGAGAATGGCAGCACGGCGACGGTAGAGACGAGGAACACCCACTTCATTTGTGTCACGGCAGAGTATTTGCCCGACACTTTTCTCGTGATGATGAGATACACCGCCCATGTGAGCAGGCTCAGAAACGCCAGTCCGATGCCCAAAAGGTCGTTGGTTCCGTGCCCCGACTGCCATCCCATCAGTACCAAGAGCATGGCTCCGGCAATGCCGATGAGCACGCCGGCCACCCCTCGCCGAGTCATCTTCTCACCGATGAGCAATGCCGCGCACAGCATTGTGGCCACCGGCGTGAGCGTGGCGATAAGACTGAAATATACCGGACTGGTGAAGCTCAAGGCCCAAGCCGTGAGCGTCTGCGAAATCACGAATCCGAGAAGGCCGCCGGCCATGATGACCATCAGGTCGCGACGTTCCACGCGCTCATGTGGAACAAACAGTGAGATGACCCAAAAGATGACCGCCGCGCCTATACATCGCGTGGCCATATAGGCCATTGGCGACACCCATTGGTCCAACAGCAGTTTGGTTACCGGGACACCTAGTCCGAAAATCACATTGGCCATCAGCACCGCCGCATGGCCCTGAATCTTAGTTTTTTCCATAACGTCCGCAAAGTTACTGATTAAACCATAGACCTCCATCGTTCCTACTCGTTTTTTATCCGATTCTGTCGCCCTGAACCCCCATCTTTTTGATAATCGTCTTTGATTTTTGACTATTGCCGTGATTTTCTGAATTTTAATCCGATTTTCGTTTGCATGTTGTTGAAACAATGCTTATTTTTGTCATCAGCTAATTGAAAAAAACAATCTAAAGATTTCAATCACTTAAATATCTGACTTTATGAACAAACGATTACTTCTTTCCTTAGCAGTCGGTTTGGCCACAATGTCCTCATTTGCATACAATGTAAGTGACTACATTTATACCAGCGACGCGAAGTACAAGGTTGTAGGCGAGAACCTCATTGCCAACGGCACGTTCTCCAATGGCTACAGCTCTTGGACCAATTTGACGGGTGCAGCCGTATCGTCCGACTTCTGGTCTGTGGAGACCGGCGTCGGTCCCAACGGCGAAAACGCGCTCCAAAGCACCAATAATGCCGATGGCAACGACGGTGCCTTCGTCTTCCAGTCGGCACCTTTCGAGGCTTCCAAGACCTACGTGGTATCCATGAAAGTGCTCTCGCCCACAGCCATCACCACCAGTGTGACGGCCGGTGGACAAAACTATTTGGACGTTTTTGCCAATGGCGACTTCTCGTCGAGCAAGACCGCGACCCGATTCCAGCAGGTGGCAACGGTCACCGGCATCCCGGCCAACGTTTGGACCGATGTAGCCTTCGCCTTCACCGACACCGTGACCGGTGGGTCGGCCGGAGGTCTTCAGGTGGCTTTCGGCCGTTTGGAGGTAGGAACACAGATCACCAACGTCGAGATTCATGAGGTGTCTCAGGTTTACGACACCCGTATCTTGGAGCGTAAGATTGCTTACGACAAGAAGTTGTTGGCACTCCCCGAGTTCCCCGAAGGCAAGGAAGACCTGCAGACTCTCGTCGAGGGCCTCGAGCTTTGTCTCTCCATCAACAGTGGAGAGCCGATGGGACTCAACTTGGATGACATCAACTCCATGACCGATTTCGTCTCCAGCATGGTAGATGCCGAGAAGGCTTACATGAACGCCAACTCATACGATTTGGTATCCGGCGGCAAGATCTCGTCATCGGCACTGTGGAGCTCCAAGATCCAGAAAGGCAGTGGCAACTATGACGACTGGTATGTAGGTGGCACGGGACGATGGTTCCACGACCCCGCCACGTCCGACAATATCAACGACTTTATTCCCAGCTCTTACTCCTTGGGTGCCGGATATGCCGGCATTCAAAAGTCTCTGCCTGCCGGCAAGTACTTGTTCCAGATCGACGCGATGGGCTATACCTTCCTCAGCGGCAAGGGTGCTTCGGGCAATTATACCGATATCGACTTCGACACGCCGGTGTATAACCAAATGTTTATCGGTACCGACACGTTGGCTGCCGAGCGTCTCGACGCCCGCAACTACCAAACTTACTTTATCATTGCCGACGTGCCGGCACCCACCACGGTAGGCGAGTTGAACCTCGTGGCCGGATTCCGGCACAGCGAGCAGGCCAAGGGTGGACGTTTCTTGTACAAGAACCCGGTGCTCCGTTACATCGGTGCCACGGCCGAGGCCGATATCAACAAGTTTATCTCAGACAACGACAAGGCCGTACAGCTCAACGCTGCCAAGGTGATGATCGACTCGGCCATCGTTGTGAAGGGCAAGGATGCTTATCCTTGGGGCAAGGCCGCGTTGCAGGCCGGCATCGATGCCAACACCGCAGACTATAACGCTCTCGAGGCTATGGAGTCGACAGCCATTCTCAATGCCGCTTCGGGCGATGGCACCACGGTGACTGTTCCCGACTCGCTCACAGAGGTAATGCGCAACATGCGCGGATTCATCGATGCCTACTATGGCGAGAACAAGGCCTATACCAACCTCGTGGCGGCCACCAACGACGCACAGGCCGTTTATGACAATCCCAACAATGCCGGTGCATCGGCTGCTACCAAGGCCGCGCTCAAGGCTGCACTCGATCAGGCCAACGCCATGTTGAGCACATTCGCGGCACAGGCCGACTCCTTGGAGGGCGACCTTGCCAAGTCGGATGCTCAGGTCGTTGCCTTGCAGACAGCCGTCGAGAACTTCTCGGCCACCACAGCCTCATTGGCCAATCCGTCTGAGATCACGGTGGTGAACGCCAGCTTCGAGAGTGGCAACGCCACAGGATGGGATACCTCAGGCTCACAGACCGATAACGGACGATGGAAGTTTGGCAAGAGTGACAACTTCGATGGAAATACCGTGATTACCATGTGGCGAGGCAATACCGCCTATTCCAAGAACAAGGTGGTGCAGACCGTGACCCTCACCCACGCCGGCGCTTACCAGTTCTCTTGCCAGTGGTACGGATACAACGAGGCCGGTTCGCGTGATGGCGACCAGACCACCAACTCGCATGTGTACTACTTTGCCAAGGTGGCCGACGCCGCAGACTCCATCGCTTCGATGTCTATCCATACCAACAGAAACTACGTAGACTCTATCGGTTATGGCAATAGCACACCGGAATACTTCACCATCGTGTACAACAAGACCGATGACGCACCCGTCAACATCATGTTTGGCTTCGACGGACTGGCCAATGCCTCTTCTGTCGGCGGTCTGAACACTTACTTCTTCGGGTCGAACAGCATCAAGTACATGGGTAATTTCAGCAATTACACCGTCGACATCGAGACTGCCCTGAAGGACGAGATGGCCGCTGCCAAGGCCGCGCTTGCCGCCAATCCCTCACAGCCCGGCGACTCTACGATCTATGTCAACACCGAGGCTGCCCTGCGCAACGCGGTGCTTGCCGCACAGAGCGCCATCGATGGCGTTACCCCGGCCTATCCGCTCAGCTCTACGCTCAAGGCTCCTTACCTGCAGACATGGGTAGACTATGTTGCCGCCGACGAGACAGCGGGCATCGCCGAGAAACGCTATGTGACCAACAAGGATGCCGCTTCGGAGAAGGCTGCCCTGCAAGCCAAGGCACTGCTCACCCTCAAGCGCGCCGCCTCTAAGTTCCAAGCCGTGGCTACCGGTATTGACGGCGTGAGCGTAAACAACAGCGCCAAGACCGCGGTGAAGGGTGTTTACAACATTGCCGGACAGAAGGTGGCCGAGAGTGCAGAGGGTCTTGCCAAGGGCCTCTATATCGTGAACGGCAAGAAGATTGTCATCAAGTAAAAAAGACAAGATTCCTCTTGTGGGAATACCCATACTCAACATGCTCAAGCCTCACATCTCTCGATGTGGGGCTTTTCTTTTTCACGGGCTTGCCCCGTGAGTTACTTTTGTCAGGATAATTCATCGAAATCGGCATCATCCGGAGCCGATGCTTGAGCATGCGTTGCGGAGCGGGCGGACACGAAAACCCTTGTTTCGCGGCATCCGAAATCGCGTTTTCCGCCGGTTTCATACCCTTGTCGATGCGAAAACGCCGTTTGGGTGTTGCCAAAAGGCCCCCATCGTCGTGCGATGGGGTAGCTTTCGTCTTGCGAAAAGATAGTAATCGCGACGCGATTACTATCTTTTCGCAAGACGGTGTTTCGGGCACGGTGTTGCAAGGCGTTGGTTATAAGTGTGTTGTAAAAACGCTGATTTTTGCCGATTTTGACGAAACTCCGGGGTCGATAAGAAATTCTCAAGTCTCACAGCACGTTTTTTCAACTATTTTCATCTGTTATTTTTTAGATTCGTCGGTCGTTTGGCGTCATGGCATACGCACTGCGATTCTGTTCCACTGCCGTTTTTCCCCATCCCCGAAGGTGATGCATCCTTGACAGGGCAGGGGTGTCGCGGCACGCGGCTACCCTGTCGGGCCGGCTTGCTCCCATCTCCATACATCCCTGAAAGGGGAAGAAGTGAACTTAAATGATTTTACTTTTGTGCGCAATATGCCGTCATTTGAAATGCCGGACGAGCCATTTGAACTTATAATCACCTATATGCCAAGCGAGAGAGACAATTATGTTGCATAATCCAACAAATTTTATTAAGTTTGCAAAAATCTCGATATAAGTATTACAATGAAGCAAATCATCAATCATTTTACGGACGACGACCTCTACAAGTTCTCCATGTGCTGTGCGGTCATAGACAATTATCCGCGTGCGCAGGTGAAATACCGGTTTGTCGACCGCAACAACACGATATATCCGCAGGGATTCGCCGAGCTGGTGCGCGAGCAGGTCAAGATGCTCGAGAGCGTGGTCATCACCGATGAAGAGATCGCTTTCATGCACGACAAGTGCTACTACATACCCCATTGGTTCTACACCTACCTCAAAGGCTTCCGTTACCGTTCGGAGTGGGTCGAGGTGAGTCAGGATGCCGAGGGGCATCTGCGCATCGACTTTGAGGGCAATTGGTCTGACACGATCTTGTTGGAGGTGAAGGTGCTTGCCATCGTGTCGGAGCTGTATTACATCGTTACCGGACAAGACGACAGGTTCGACTATGACGACTACTACCGTCGGTCGTACGACAAAGCCGAGCGGCTGCTCGATGCCGGATGTGTGTTCTCCGACTTTGGTACGCGCCGCCGTGCGTCATTCCGGGCCGAGGATACCGTGGTGAGGGCATTTCTCGACTGTGCCAAGGCGCGCGGACATAAGCCGGGCGGAAAGCTCGTGGGCACGAGCAACGTGTATCTCGCCATGAAGTATGGCGTGATGCCCGTGGGCACGATGGCCCATGAGTTTGTGTGTGCCATAGGCGGCATGTTCGGTCCGCAGATGGCCAATCATCTCGCCATGAACGCGTGGCGAAACACCTTCAGGGGTGCTTTGGGCACCTATCTCTACGACAGCTATGGGTGGAACATTTTCTCGCTCAACTTCTCGGAAGACTTTGCCAACCTGTTCAAAGGACTGCGCGTAGACAGCGGAGACAACGCCGAGGAGCTGCGTAAGATCACGGAGAAGTATCGTTCGCTCGGTATCGACCCGCGCACCAAGCAGGTGGTGTTCTCCAACGGACTGTCTACCGACGAGGCCATAGAGATACAGCGCATGGCCGAAGGTCGTTGCCAGCCGTCGTTTGGCATCGGCACCCATTTCACCAACGATTTTCCGGGGGTCAGCCCGATGAATACGGTCATCAAGTTGGTGGCCGTGAAAATCACGGAGGCATGGCCTTTCTACAACGATACGTGCAAGCTCTCCGAGGACACGGGCAAGCATACGGGCAAGCCCGAGGTGATTGCACGGTTCATGGAGGCCCTCCACTGGGAGCAATAGCGCGGGGTGGGCGGTGTGCCGGCTGCCCGGTGGTCTCGACGACGGATGGGGTACGGGCGCCATATCAATGCCATAAGTGCTGACGATACCTTGCGGTCGCCGGCACTTAAGGTTTCCCGGGGCTGCCTGCCGGCATCTCTCGCGCAGGAACGGGCACCGCGTCGGCGGGCCGCGACACGCGGTGAGGCTATGCCACCACTTTCTCAAAATTGGCCAGCGCCCACTTGATGAGACTGTTGATAGAAGGCATGAGCGAGCGACCAAGGTCGGTCAGCGCATATTCCACGCGCGGCGGTACCACGGGATAAGCCTTGCGGCTCACCAAATGGGCCGCTTCGAGGTTGCGGAGCGTCTGCGACAGCATCTTCTGCGAGCAGTCGGCCATCTGCCGTTGTATCTCGGTATAGCGCATTGCGCCGTGTTCGCTTTGGTCAAGTGTGGTCAGCACAAGCATCGACCATTTGTCACTGAATTTGCTCACTACTTGTCTAATGGGACATTTGTCGTAACTCGAGTAGTTGAATGATTCCATAGTCTATAATCTTTAGTTACGTGCAAAGATAACTATCTCTCTCTGATAGAGAGTATGGGAAATGAGATTTTACAGTTAATGATAGTTAATCTGAAAATTCCTTCTCCTCGATTTTCTCGCATTTCCTACCTTCGCGTTCGTACCTTACGCGGAAGTACGTTCTTGTGGGAATGCATTATTTCGCTTATTTTTGCAAGCGTAATTCCAATAAAATCATATCAAGACAATGAAGGAAATCAAGAAGACAGCCGAGGGTGAGCATTTCACCGCGGCAGATTTTGGCAAGTTCAGTGAGGTTAACGACTATGTACTCGACCTCGGCAGTGTGAAAATTCCCGGTAAAGTATTTGGTGGTCAGGCCGTCGGTGCTACCGGCAGCCAGTTCTCGTTCCAGTATTTCAATCCCGGAGAAGAGACCGGCTTTTACCATACCCACACCACGCACGAAGAGCTATACATCTTCTTAGGTGGTCATGGTGAGGTGCAAGTCGACGACCGTAATATCCCCGTCAAGGAGGGTTCGGTGGTGCGCGTGGCTCCGGCGGGCAGGCGTTCGGTGCGCAACAACGGTGGGGAGCCGCTTCTGATGCTCTGTGTGCAATATCGTGGTGACACATTCACCGATGCCGATGCCACGGATGGCAATATCTTGCAAGAGCCGGTGAAGTGGTAAATGAAAGTACTCTCGAAACTGTTTCAAAAAGAGTGTCCGGGTAAAGCAGAAGGGACACACTTTTTGAAACGGTTTCTCTCAGAATCAGACGACGTGGGGGTAACCCAAATCGGGGGTAAGAACAGTGGGATGATTCAGACGGTTATCCTCATTCAGTCTTCCCATGCGGACGAATATCCCACTTTCTTGGCTCCGGAGATGCCGGGGCCTCCGGTAACAATATCATCTTGGATAACCTCGTTCGTACTACCGGATGTTCCAATGGATGCCTTGTCTGTCGAAGCAGCACATAAGCGATTTTCATACTCAGCTTTGATGATGATTGCAACCGGAGCATGATATATTTGCTTCATCTTCTTTTTTACGTTATTTGTTTCCATGTTCTATCGCACAATATGTTTGTTTCCGTTGACAATGTATATTCCTTTGGGCAGTCCTTGCAAATCTGACGTGTTTTCACGAATCACCTGCCCGTTCAGGGTCATCACCTTTCCTTGAAAAGCGGGTTGGGAGCGTGGAGTTTTCACCGATATGGATTCAATATCGGTCGGGTAAGTCTCTGTCTCATCATAAAACGACATTGCAGCTTTTGAATTGGCACCATTGTCTTTATTCAAGAGTACACATGCCGTATACGGAGTCCACGTTCCACCTGATGAAGCTGTCCATTTATAGAATCCGTTAGGCCACTGGCTGACATCATCTTTCGAGTAATAGTAATAGGAGTATTGGCGCAAGCCGATACCGCCGGCATAATTACCCATAAAGGTATATACGATACCGTCGGATGCAGTGATTACCACCTTCTCGTTGCTGAGGCTCTCTGCCGATTCGGGTTGCTTGGTGATACCGGTGATGGTAGTCTTTATACCGGTCACGGTTCCGGAGTGAATAGACGGATGAATCATATAAGGATGATGGGCCTTTGTGGCGGTCACGGGGACTTTGAACTTCAGAAGTATGGTTTTCGAACCTGTTTCGTCACGGGTGATGTCTACACCGGAGAACTCAACAACCTCTACGGTGGCGCCATAGGCACTTTTCAGTTGTTCTGCGGTCATGTCAAACGGCAAGCACATGGTGTACCACTTGTCACGGATTCGCATGTCATCAACATGTATTTGGGATTCAAGTTTACCGTCTACCAACATGAAGTTTTTCCAACCGGCATAGTCACCCGAGGTTCCCTCAAAATAATTGGAATGTACTACCGGGAGTTTGTTTCCCTTGGTATCAAACACCCAATGGTTAAGCTCGGGATGATCCTTGTAGGCAGACGTGCTGTAAGCCGACGTACCAATGACCTTAATATAGTCGTTAACATAATTATTGTAGGCCGTAGACAAACAATGCAGTACAGTACGCGTTTTCATATTGCCATCCTCTATGGTGTAAGCGGAGATGGATACATTCTGCTGTCCGTCTGAATATGAATTGAGGCGATAGCTGTAAGCCATATTGTCTGTGAAGGCACCTTCGGCACATTTGGTAGTTGCGCCTAACACATAAACATCGCTCAGGTTGTAGTTGTTCTCGAATGTTGCCGTCTCAATCAGCAAAACATTCTCAGGAATAGTAATGGTCTTGAGCTGCGAGCATCCCGAGAAAGCCTTGGTACGGATGTATTTCAACGAAATGGGCAGTCGGATGGACTGTATGCCGGAATTGAGAAAGGCACTTGCGCCAATCTCTGTCACACCTTCGGGAAGCACGATGTTGGCAAGTGCGGGAGTATAAGAAAAAGCCTGATCGCCGATCACGATATTCGACGTGCCATATCTGAAGTCTACGGTGGTGAGGTTGGAAGCACTATTGAAACATAGGCTGTTTACAGTTATTGATGTTCGGGCTCCTATCGTGATCTTTTTCAGAGAGGTGGTATGAAAAGCCTGACTGCCCAATGTCAGGCTGATACTCGGATTGTCGGGAATGGTCACTTCCTCAATTCTGCATTTCGAGTTTTCTACGAACGTGGCATCAGGTATTGACGTGGTTGAGTTGGGGTAGGTGATATTTTTTAAGGAAGAGAGATTGCCGAAATTCTTTAAGTCTGCTTGATTTGTGACATCTGCCTCAGACAAGTCCAGTTTGGTCAACTTGGTGAAATGCTGATAATTGCCCCATTGCTCGCCGCAAAGACGATAAATGTCGTTGGTGTTCATCGTGACACCGGTTGCTGTCACCACTTTGATACTTGTTGCTGTAGTCATTACCCCGGCAAGAACGGATCCGTTTTTTAACGTAGCTGCACCGTCTGTTCCTGAAAATTCGGCATCAAGGTCTCCTGTAGCATTGAGGGTTAATACAACAGTGCCATCAGAAAGTGTAGACACCGTTAGCTTTGCAGCTATTGACATAGAAGCCAATAAGCACACCAATGAAAATAAAATTCGTTTTATTTTATGATAACATATTTTTATACTTTCCAAAAGAAAACTGTCAACCAGCGTTAACGACTGCGTGGTAGGAAATCCGGATGCAAAGTCATAGGAATGGACTTGGTTGTAACTATACAGCAATAGTCAA
>DBQL01000029.1:0-3201 GCA_002305235.1 Prevotella sp. UBA1395
CTTGGCGATCATCTCGCCACGGAGCACGGCGAGACCGTCTTCGGCCAATGCCGACATCTCGTCTTCGCCCGGATAGACGTGCACCGGCGCGATGAACCGTATGCGGTCAGACAGTTGTGTGGTGAGATACTCGTTGTGGGCCATGCCTCCCGTGAGGATAATGGCATCGGCATGGCCGCTGAACACCGCACTCTCGGCGCAGATTCCCTTGGCAATATTGAAGATCATCGCGTCGACAAGAAACTTGGCACGATGGTCGCCGGCATCTACACGGCGCATCACTTCGCGCAGGTCGTTGGTGCCGAGATAGGCAAACAGGCCACCCTCGCCGTTGATGAGGCGCAGGAGTTGGGCTTGGGTGTACTTGCCGCTGAAGCACAGCCTGACCAATGTGGAGCTGGGCAGCGACCCCGTGCGCTCGGTGCTGAACGGCCCTTCGCCATCGAGGGCATTGTTCACGTCGACGGCCCGGCCGTGGTCGTGGGCCGCTATCGACACCCCTCCGCCGAGATGACAGATGATGAGTCGCAAGTCGTCGTAGCGCAGTCCGCGCTCTCGGGCGAATCGTCGGCCCACGGCACGCTGGTTCAGGGCATGCCAGAAGCACTCGCGTTGCATCTCGGGCAGGCCGGTGACGCGTGCCATCGGCATCAGCTCGTCTACCACGCCGGGGTCGGCGGTGAGCGCCAAGCACGAGGGAATGCGTCCGGCAAGCTCGAGGGCAATCTTGCAACCCAAGTTGCACGGATGGTGATGAGGGGTGGCAAGGTTGTCGGCAATCATCTGCTCATTGATATAATACGCTCCCCCGGGGATGGGCTTCCCCAGTCCGCCACGGCTTACGATGGCCTCGAAATCGAGCGCGATGTTGTTGTCGCGGAGTGCCGCGATGACCAGATCGCGACGAAACTCATACTGGTCGTTGACGTGGTCGAAGGCACTCAGTTCCTCCCTACTGTGATGCAACCCCATCGTAAATACCGGCTTCTCATCCTCATAGACCGCGATTTTGGTGGAGGTAGACCCCGGGTTGATGACTAATATCTTCATGTTCTTGGTGTCTGTCTTCGATGTTTGGTAGTACATGCCGTGTTGATGCCGTGGGCATGCCGTCGCCATCAGTGCCGCGCGGCACTCAGTGCGGCGGCCAGCGCGAGGCTGAGAAACTTCGTCTCGGGGGTGTCAGCGCGTGAGGGCAGCACCACGGGAACGCTTGGTCCCAAGAGAATGCTGGCCAAGGTGGCATGCGAGAAGAGCGTCACCGACTTATGGAATACGTTTCCGGCCTCGATGTTGGGGAACACCAAGGCATCGGCATCGCCCGCAATGGGTGAGTGGATGCCCTTGAGCTGCATGCTCTCGGCAGAGCAAGAGGTCTTCAGGTCGAGCGGTCCGTCGACGATACATGGTCCGAAAGCACCCTCGCCGGCCATCTTCACAATCTCGCGATAGCCCGCCGTATAGGGGAAATGTCGCTCGTCCACGTCTTCGCTGCAATGCACGAGCGCCACTTTGGGCTGCTCGATGTGCAGGGCATGGCACAGGTCGACGATGTATCTCACCTGCTCTATGCGCTGCTCATGGGTGGGGAAAGGTAGCACCGCGGCATCGGTATAGAGGAAGAGTTTGGGGTGGCCGGGAATCTGCGTGCATCCCACGTGGGTGAGCAGGCGGCCCTTAGGCAGCAGGCCTCCGTTATAGCGCAGGATGGCCTTGAGCATCGTCTCAGAGTGGATGAGGCCCTTCATGAGCATGTCCACCTGTCCCGTTTGCGCCATGACCACCGCCCGTTGCGCGGCGGCCTGCAGGTCGTCGTCGTCGATCATCACGGGTTTGATAAATCCTTGTTCGCTCGCACGCCTCACGGCTTCAATGGTAGAGGGGTCGCGCGGACTAACCACGGCCACCCGGCGGCAAATGTTTTCCGCGCGGAGATGTGCTGTCAGTTCATCAAAGTTTTTCATTGTCAGTCATTCATTACCATATTGGATTTAAGTATCAAGGATGCGATACGCATCTTATCGCAAAGATAATTAATATTTTGAAAATAGTAGCGTGAGAATTATTTTTTTATTTGATGTGTGCCCAATAATCATTTCTAAGGCGGTGGGCCGGCCGAATAGGGTCGACCAAGCCACCCCACCTGCCCCCGTGTTCCTCGTTTCGTCAGTTCATCGGCCCGGTGTGGCATGCCCGTCTTACCGACGCGATGGCGCGGCATGGCCTGTCCGTGGTTGTGAACAGTTGATAATAGGTTGAATAATATTTATAATTCGTCGCCTCGCCCCCATCTTCATTCAGCGTGTCTTCTTTCTGCGGCGATGCAATTTTGTAAGTATTTTATTCTTTTTTTGATTGTACGATTCACCCGCGAAACGGCAATTTTTGTAACAAATAGTATCTTTTTTGGAATAATTCTTGTGGAATAAGGGATTTATTCGTACTTTTGTGAATGTATCTTTATGAACTAACATTCAAATTACCTGCACGAAATGAGACAGCTTAAAATCACGAAAAACATTACCAGTCGCAACAGCGAGGCCCTTGACCGCTATCTCTCGGAGATCGCGCGAGAACCCATGCTCTCTCCCGACGAGGAGGCATCGCTGGCACAAGCCATCCATAAGGGTGGCGCTGAGGGCGAGCGTGCTCGCGACAGGCTGGTGAGTGGCAATCTGCGTTTCGTGGTTTCGGTGGCCAAGCAGTATCAGCATCAGGGCATCTCGCTCACCGACTTGATCAACGAGGGTAATATGGGTTTGGTCAAGGCCGCCGAGAAATTCGATGAGACACGAGGCTTCAAGTTCATCTCTTACGCCGTTTGGTGGATTCGCCAAAGCATCATGGAGGCTTTGGCGGTGAAGAGCAGGATTGTGCGAATGCCCCTCAACCAAGTGGGAATCTTCGGTAAAGTGAACAAGGCCATCGAGCAGTTTCTGCAGGAGCACGGTCGCACGCCGTCGATACACGAGCTGGCCGCGATGACCAATCTTGACGAGGCGCAGATCGCCGCGGCCACCAGCGCCAGTGTGCATGCCACGAGTATCGATGCCCCTTTGGGCAATGAGGACGAGGGTTCGATGGCCGACATGCTCTCATCAGACGACAGTGACATGAAGTCGGACAGCTCACTCGACCGCGAGTCGATGAATCAGTTTATCAATGACCTGCTCAAAGAGGTGCTCAACGCGCGCGAGCAGA
>DBQL01000029.1:3279-3687 GCA_002305235.1 Prevotella sp. UBA1395
TGTATCGGGGCCGCGACCTATCCTTTTATTCCTTGAGCCGGGCACAGCACGCCTCTCCGTCAAGATCATGCCGTTCCCGACAGGAAGGGCTCGTGTGTCGGCATCCGTGGCATGCCCATGCGGGCATGCAGAGACTTATTTGGCGGGATGTTTGCGGTTGCGACGCTCACGCTGGGTCTTGTTGCGGTGATGCATATACAAGATACTCTTGACGCCAAACCATACGAGGATGACGGTGAGCAACAAGAAGACGACGATAAGTGTTTGTAGTACGGGTGTGATCATCATATTGGGTTTTGAGGGTGAATGATAGCGGTACCGGACCGTGCGGCTCAAAAAAACCGGCAAACTCTCACGAGCATGCCGGCCTCAAAATTAACCTTAATAATCTAATACCATGAAAAACAC
>DBQL01000029.1:3778-4772 GCA_002305235.1 Prevotella sp. UBA1395
TGCCCGTCACACTGTGCTGCCCGCGAATGGAGATGGTACATCGCTTGTCGATACGCGGCTGCTGTCATTCATGGGGTGTGGCGCCGTGTGATGCCCGGATAATCATCGGGTCGTAAGGTCATTGGTCGGCTGCGCAAACAGTGGTGCGGCCTCTTCCCGGGCGAAGAGCGGGCGAAGGGCGGGTGCGTCATGGCGTTTTCCCGGGCGACCGGCCGTCGTGAGACTGTTCCGGAATGCCTGTCTCGCCCCCTTATGCGGATGTGACGGAATCGGCATCGCATGTAGGTCGGGGGAAGATAAAATCACGTAAACAATGTTGACAATATTCGCTCGTTTTAACATTTCGTTTCCATCAACTTCAATGTCGTTGCAAATACGCCGAAAATGAATGTGTTTTGTAAATGGTTGCAGGTCAGCGTGTTGTCGTTTTTCGCATGTTTTTTCGTCGCACCGACGATCTTTTCGTCGCGCGATGACTATCGTTTCGTGTGGCGTTTCGGCCCTTTTCACGGCGCGTTCAGGCTCGTTTCGCATGGTGTTTAAGCCCTTTTCGCATGGCGTAATCATGATTTTGGCGGGAAAAAAGGCATGAAAAGGCGGTCAGGCCTTACCGCCTTGCGCCTCGATGGTCGTTTTCTTGCTCCGGAAATCAAATTTTTCAGAACGTAAAATCTTACTTTAATCTTAACAAACGCGGGTAGGAGACTGACGACTTGCCGAGGCAGAAAATCGGTATTTCCAAACAATTTTCGGGTCGGCAAACGGTCGCCCGACCTCCTCGAAAGCGTGTCGATACAACACGGAGGCGACGCTTCCGGAGGATGATAAACCGGTTGATTTTCATCACCTTGTATTATAATATGGTGGATTTGGACGTTGTTTTTGTTTGTAATGATTGGTTTTTTTGTTGCAAATCAATGAAATGGGCAGTTTTTGCAATAAATTACCCCGTAAAACTTTTGTCGTTTGAAAAAAAATACTTAAATTTGCAAAG
>DBQL01000029.1:4818-5690 GCA_002305235.1 Prevotella sp. UBA1395
GGCGCTTTCGTTTCTTGTAAAGATTATGAAGGCGATGCCGTTTGGAATGAGCAAATAGCTCAGAATGCAAACCTGATAAGCGCGCTTGAGCAACAAGTAGCTGGTTTGAAACTTGCGCAGGCCAATTGTCAGGCGCAGTGCAAGAAGACACAAGACTCTCTTGCCCAGATCACCAAGGTCAACGCCGAAGCCATTGCCGCAAATGGTGGTAAAATCAGCACCCTTGAGCAGAACCTTGCCGCTCTGAAAACCACACTCGACAAGAATTCGGCAGATATCGCGGCCAACAAGCTGGCCATTGAGAATGCCAAGCTCGCCATCGAGGGCAACAAAACGGCCATTGACCTGCTGAAGACCGATGTGGCTGCCAATGGCCGCAGCATTGCCCAGAACAGTCTCGACATCATCAACCTCACCTCGCGTGTGGCTGCGCTCGAGGAGGCTGACAGGCTGATCAATGCCACCATCGAACGAAATCATGCCGCGGTGAATACCCGCATCGACTCAGTGGTGAACGCCATCAATGACGTGAACGTCACAGCTCTCAAGGCTCTTGGTTTGGCCAATGGCAACGCTGATGCCATCGCACAGCTCAAAGGTAGTGTGGTGGGTCTGCAGGATGACGTGAAGACCCTGTACGAGAAGGCTTTCGCCGACTCTACGCTCGCCGCCAAGGCTTTGACCGTTGCCGACAGCGCAGCAGCCCTCGCCGGTGCCAATCTGGTGAAGATTCAGTCGCTTGGCGACGAACTCGATGCCACGAAGGTGACCGTTGGCCAGTTAGAGACCGCTTACAAGGATGCCGACAAGGTGTTGAAAGACCAGCTGGATGACCTGAGCAGTCGTGTCGCCGCTTTGGAGAGGGCACTCAA
>DBQL01000029.1:5782-6123 GCA_002305235.1 Prevotella sp. UBA1395
GCCGATCAGGAGAACACCCTGACCGCCGGCGACCTCGAGGTGACCGGTAACACCAATGCTCCCATCGAGGGTGGCAAGCTCATCGTGACCGAAGACGGTCAGGAGGGCAATGCCGGTACACTCTACATGACCCTGAACCCCACAAGCGTAGACCTCACCGGTAAGAGCTTTGCGTTGGTGAACAGTCAGGGCGAGGAGTCGGCTGTCAGTCTTTCGAACGTTGTTTCTTCCGATAAGGTGCTCTATTTCGGTTATACACGTGCCAATGCCAACGGATTCTACGAGGCCAAGGCCACTGTGACCGCCGACAACGCGCTCGCCGTGAAGCCTAACGTGAAGCT
>DBQL01000042.1:0-2491 GCA_002305235.1 Prevotella sp. UBA1395
CGAGACGATGGACCTCATCATTGCTGACCTGCTCAAAGCCCGCGAGAATCTCGCCCACGACTCACTCAAGAGCAGCGCCAAGCCCTACGACCATCGCGCCGCGCGCATTCCCTATTTCAACTACTATGCCTCGACGCTGGCATTGGCACGCGCATACCTATGGAAAGGTGACAAGCAAAACGCCCTGAGATATGCCGACGAGATCATCGCCGTGACGGAAGACTCCACCACGACCTCGCATCCGTTCGACTGGATACACTATACCAACATGCAACAGACCACACGCAACCAGATCGACGCGGCATTCTCTACCGAACATCTCTTCCACCTCACCATCAGCGACTGGGAAGATACGGGCAACTACTACTTCACCTCCGTGGGCGGAACGTCATCGCTCTCACCCTCGGAGTCGACCGCCGAAGACATCTACGAGGTGTCGGCGGGCTACGGCAACGACTACCGTTACCTCAAGGCCTACGAGCAAGACGGCGAAAACCGGTACCTGTGCAAGTTTTGGCACATCGACGGCAGCACGTACAACGACATCTATCCGCTGCTGCGCATGACCGAGGCCTACTATATCGCGGCCGAATGCCTGAAAGACAGCGACCCCAAGCGCGCCATCGCGCTGCTCAACACCGTGCGCGAGAACCGCAACCTGAGCCTCTTTCCGCTGGCCGACGACCTCTCGGCCGACCAAATCCAAAACGAGATCTACAAGGAATACCGCAAGGAGTTTGTGGGCGAGGGCGGACAGCTGTTCTTCTATTACAAGCGGCTCAACGCCCCGGAGATCAAGGGGGCGGCCGTGAGGCCGGGACGCGCGGTGTACATACTGCCCATCCCCGCCAACGACCAAGAGTTTGGCGGATATACCAACTAATCATCGGTTCACCATCATCAATCACAGAGAAATGAAGCATTTCAGCACCATCATCACTGCCTCGCTCGCCCTGACGCTCCTCGCGGGGTGTGGCACAGACGAGGATTTCTACTATAACGACCATGCGCGCGTGCGCCTCGTGGGTCCGGAGATATGGACCGTGGGCACCGACTCGCTCACCTTCTCGTTCGTCTCGGTACCGTCGGAGACCACCGAGCAGACGCTGCTCGTCGACGCCCGCATCATGGGCACCGCGGCAAACCGCGACCGCACGGCCCGCCTCGCCGTCGATACCACACGCACCACCGCCCCGCAGGCACTCTACTCTGTGCCGGCCGAGGTGCTCATCCCCGCCGACTCCACGCACGCACGCTTTCCGGTGGTGATCAGGCGCGATGCCTCGCTGCGCTCCGCCACCGTGCGACTGCGCATCGAGGTGGGCGCGTCTGACGACTTCCTCCCGGGCGTGAACGAGGAAAACCACCTCACTTTCATCTGGAGCGACAAGCTCACCATGCCCGCCAACTGGCCCGACCTCGAGGAGTTTTTCGGCGCGTACAGCGACACCAAATACCGGTTCATGCTCGAAAACTCAACCCCCGGCACCACCTTCTCCATCGAGACAATGTCGTGGGCAATGCTCATGAGCTACAAAATCAAGTTCCAAAACGCCGTGAGAACCTACAACGCCGCGCACCCCGGCAACGCGCTGACCGACGAGAACGGCAATTTAGTAACGTTTGAATAACCTCCGATCATGACAACTATCATCAAGAAAATACTACGGTGGCTGCCCGTGACGGCCGTGGCGCTGCTCGCCGCGTGTGCCACCGACGACGGCAACTACACCTACCTCAGCGACGAGGAGGCCGGCATCATCGAGTTTGACACCGTGCAGACACCCTACAAGAGCGTGTTCTACCGCAAGTTCAACGTGGGCGACACCATCTCTTACGACCGCAACGTGATCTACGCCCACCCCGAACGGCTGAGATACCGATGGTTCACGGTGAAGACAAACTATAACAGCTACCAGCCCGAGCAGGTGGGCAACGCGATGGTCTATCCGCCGGCCGACACCATTGCGCGTACACGCAAGCTCGACTATGTGGTGACCCTGCAGCCCGGCACCTACTTCATCTACCTCATGGCCGAAGACAGCGTGACGGGCATGAAGAAGTATATCAACCCCGCGGGATCATACCTCGTGGTGAACCAGCAGGGCAAACAGGGGGGCCTGTACCTGCTCTCGGAGAAAAACGGCAAGACCACCATCGAGGTGTTCACCTCGAACCTCATGCTCATCTACGGCGCGCAACAGTGCTTCTACGACTACTACCACCAGCTCACGGGCACCTATCTCGAGGGAAAGCCGCGATTCATCAGGGGCACCACCACGGGCAGTACGACAAAAAACGGGTATCTCGTGGCCACCGACAAGAATCTCTACCGGCTCAACAGCGTGGGACTGCAGACGATGAACGAGTGGGGCGACATGTTCTACAACACGCCCGAGACCTTCGACCCGCAAGCCTCGTGGTTCACGAACAACTGCGACTTCCTCATCAACAACGGCAAGCTGCACGTGCTCTACGCCAACAAGACCAA
>DBQL01000042.1:2617-5250 GCA_002305235.1 Prevotella sp. UBA1395
TCGGCCACGGCACCGGTAGATGCCAATGCCGTGCCGGGAACCGTGAGGGCCGTGTTCCAAGGCGGCGGCAACTACACATGCGTGGTGACCGACATCGACGGCAAGCCCTATCTCTACCGATACAATTTCTACAACGTGGTAGACAGCGGCAACCTCGCCGCATCGGGCACACGGTCGGTCATCGACCTCTCGGGATGCACCGACATCCAAAACGCGCGCCTGTTTGCCTCGAACACGGCGGGATATGCCTTCTATTATGCCACCGCGAACGCCGTATACTCCTTCTCGGCCAGCAGCGGGGCATCGACCGGCAACACGATATACACCTGTCTGCCGGGCGAAGAGGTCACGGCCATCTATGCGTGGGGCAGCGCCGGGGGCGGATGGCCCACGAGCAGCTGCTGCCTGTGGGTGGCCGTGTGGGACAGCAACAAGCAGGAGGGCAAGCTCATACAGTATGAGGTCGACGTGAACTACGGCGTCGCCACGTCGGTATTCGGCCCGATGTTTGGCGCACCCGACAATCCCGTCATCACCACCGGATGGGGACGCATCGTCGACATGACCTGCATCGACGCCGAATGAGCCGTGGCGGCGACATGCCGCCACGGCCCGCAGACACCGCGGAAACCATCCGGACCGCGGGCCGGGACACACCGAACAATAACAATACAAATACAATTATGAACAAGAAAATCATCCTTTCGGCCCTGACCATACTCTCGGCCACCGCCCTGTGGGCACAAGACTATACGCTGCAAGGCACCATCGACGGTCTGCCCGACGGCACGACGCTTGAGCTGGTGCCCATGAGCCACGACAACGAGAAACCCATCGGCACCACCACCGTCGCCGACGGCCGCTTTGTCTTCAAGGGAGACATCACCACCGACGAGCCGCGATGCCTGCGCCTCGGCGTGAAAGAGACCTACGGCGCGGTGATGCTCATGGTGGGCAAGGGCGACAACATCGCCCTCAAAGCCACGGCAACCCAAAACCCAAGCTCCGACGGCACACCCTTATACCGCTTTGACGACGTGACGGTGACGGGATCGCCGCTCACCGACACCCTGCGCGTGTATGAGCAGAAACGAGCCGACCTCGACAAGCTCTATGCCGAGACACACGACCCCTACAAACCGCTGATGGAGAAACTCGGCGCGGCACGGCAGGCCAAGAACAAGCCTTTGGTAGACTCGATCATCACCGGCAGCGAGTATGCCAAGATGGCCAAAGACGAAAACCGGTTCTTCAAGACCGTGGAACAGGTGTACATGGGAGCCATCAACAGTCATAAGGACAGCTATTGGGGTCCGCTGCTCACGCTCTACTACTTCTCCTACCTCACCCCGGAGCAGAAGACGCTCTACGAGTCGTTCTCGCCCGAAGCACAAAACAGCTGGTACGGCCGGCGCGTGAAAGACGAGATTTTCCCCGGCGGCGATGCTGGCGAGACGGCCAAAGACCTCTCGGTGAAGAGCGACGACGGCAAGGTGACGACGCTCGACGAACTGTGTCAGGGCAAGACCTACGTGCTCATCGACTTTTGGGCAAGCTGGTGCGCACCCTGCCGCCGGGAGATTCCCAACATCAAGGCGCAGTACGCGCTCTACAAGGACAAGGGCTTCACGCCCCTGAGCATATCCATCGACAAGGACGAGAAGGCATGGCGCAAGGCTCTTGCCGAGGAGAAGCTGGAATGGCCCAACTTCCTCGACCGTCTCGGTGCGGCCGATGCCTACGGCGTGCGCTCCATACCGGCGATGTATCTCGTCGATGCCAAGACCAAGAAAATCGTCGCCTCGGGCAACGATGCCCGCGGCACGGCACTCGCCAAGAAGCTCGCCGAACTGTACAAATAACCTCTGACGAGACATCGTATTGCAGCCGAACGCCGGAAAAGGTGTTCGGCTGTTTTCGTCACCGACACCCGCCGTCTGCGGAAACGCAGGTCATCAGAATGCTATTGACGGGGAAATCATGGCGCGCCGCATGCTGTACGGGCTATCGGGTTTCGTATAAACAGACCGGTTCGCATGCCATGACAAATTAAGTTGACCGCGAGATGATGGGGCATGAAAAACCGTCGCCCATCGACTCCCGATTATCCCCTGCCCGCCTGACTTCCCGGCGACAGTCTCACGTCCTACCGTCACTCCCCGCGAAAGCTATCTCATCGCGTCGCGATTACTATCGTTTCACGTCGCGATTACTATCGTTTCGCCACGCGATTGGATAGTAATGGCAAAGCCTCTCTTTTACAATTGTTTTTACCAAGTTCATGCCCTAACAGGTTGACGGATATTTTTGTGCGATGACACATGGAAAAAGCACGCGGCATGAAATAATATATCGTGCGCTTGCTCTCTATGGATTCTATTTTTTTGTATTTATGCATGGTGTAATCGTATATTTCATTTTTTTAATATCGTTGATGATGAGAAAACTTACAGCTTTGTTGATTTCATGTGTCTGTGTACTGACCGCACAAGCACAGATATCAGCCTGAAAGACGACAATAAAGATGGGTCGGATATCACGGTGGTGTCTGCCAATGGCATACAGGTAGACCGCGTCTCGATACCTGCGAATCAAACTTCCTCACAATTCAGTGTCAAGGCCTCTGCCGGGGT
>DBQL01000086.1:0-140 GCA_002305235.1 Prevotella sp. UBA1395
AAAAACTTACGTATCTTTGTCAGGCCTTCCGGTCACTCGACCGGCAAGGCCGACAACCAGCTAACAAGTCATACCCTTTTCACCAACATGGGCAGAAACAAATTCTCACAACACGAAATAGAACAAATATCCAAACTCCT
>DBQL01000086.1:206-3011 GCA_002305235.1 Prevotella sp. UBA1395
GCCTTCGGCGAGGAGGAACTGCAAGACGCCATCCGTCGGGGAGCCATCGAAATTCTCGACGACGCCACCATTGCCGCCATGAAAGAAAAACGGGCGCGAGACAAGGCTCGCGACGAGGCACAACGGCAACAGGAAGCCCTCGACGGCGGCGCAACCGACTGGCAGGCGGCCATGAGAGAGTGGGAACAGTGGGAGGAAAACCGCAAGACGGGCAATCACGCCTTGGAGGAATAGCCGCTGTGCCGACACCACCGGCAAATGGAGGCACCCCACCACCACGCCCCGACACCCATCGCCGGGACAACAAAAAATCTCCCTGTAATCGCTACAGGGAGAAGGTATAAACAGGCTTGTGTGTCCACAAGCAATACGTTGTGTTATCCTGCGGAAAATGTTGTGCCTATCATATATGTATCAGACGATTGATTGCGCTGATATTGTTCCACGACGCTCTCGATGCGAGCCATAACCATCAGCTCGGCCTCGTTCTCCCACATGCGAAACTCCACGTCTTCCTCATGGTAATGGGCAAAGTCGAGCAGACGGTCCATGTCGAACCGGTCGGCAATCACGCCCGCTCCATGCTGCCATGCCTCGTGGGCGTTGCATTCTTGCTCCACATGGGCGGGCACCATGAGCACCGGCTTGCCCATATACATGGCCTCGCACACCGACTCGAAGCCTCCCGTGGTGGCGTAGGCACGGCAGTTGGCGAGATAGTGCAGAAACTTATGGTCGTCAATGCGGTGAAAGGTCAGCGTATCGTCGACGCGCGTTGTCTCCGCGGCATCGCGCTTGTCCCAAAAGAAGTGCATGGGCACCTCGGGATGGCGACGATGCCACTCCATGACCGAGTCACTGAAGCCGGCGTTGAGCAGATAGCCCGTGATGTAGTCGCCGCGATGGCGCGGCGTGTCGAGCACGGCGTCGCGGAGCAGCGGCGGCACAATCGACAAGCGGCCGTTGTCATCGTCGGGCAGATACCTGAACGACAAGGCGAGCTTGCGTGCGCACCCAAGGCTGGTGACACGCGTAAAGGCCAACATGAGCTGTCGGCTCAGGGCGTGGGCCGTAGGGAACGAATAGTCGGGATGAAGGCTGAGGTATTGATGGCCGATGCAAATCATGGGCATGCCCGTTGAGAACAGGAAATTGGCCAAACCGGTGAGCACCTCGTAGAAATTGATGACCACATCGGCGCCACTCGACATCATCTCTCGGCGAATGAACAACAGGCTTCGCACATATTGCGGCGACTTGAGGATGTTGTAAGCAACAGAGCGTGTGAGACCGATGCGACGGTTGGCCATCGAGGGCAGGAAGTTGGGACTGGCAAATCCCTTGACCGGCGCCTGCGCACGGCGCATGAAAAAGTCGGGCAGCTCGCGCGCCTTGCTGCGCCCCACCAAGATGGCCACCACCTCATGGCCATGACGTTTCAACATCTTCTCGAGCGTGAGGGCCTGCGTGAGATGGCCGCGCCCCTCGCCTTGAACAGCAAATAATACTTTCATTCAGATCTTTTTGTTTGTCTGTGGCAAAATTAGTCACCCGTTGTTTCATTATCATGTCGAAACCACTAACAATTGACAACGATTGCCCGAATGCCGTTTTTTCACGAAATGGCAACACCCCTCGACTGCCCTCCTGACCCGCACGACGCGGCGTATATATAAAATATGGTATGGAAACTTGCCGGTTCGACCTAAAATGGCTACATTTGCACAGACATGACAAGCAAGCAACTGTTTTCAGCGATAATATTGGGATGGCTCGCCACCGCCGTCATGGCGCAGCGCAAGGCGAGCGACCTGACCACCATTCCGGCCCTTCAGACCCTTGGCGCCCAACTGCTCAAAGGGCGGCAGGGGTGCATTGTGGCCATCAGGCCATCCTCGGGCGAGGTGCTCTGCATGGTGAGCAACTCCACGTCGACAAGCAATATCAACCGGGCCATTACCGGAATCTATGCCCCCGGCTCCACTTTCAAGACGGCACAGGCACTCGCGCTCTATACCGAAGGCGTGGTAGACAAGGAGGCAAAGTTTACCTGTCAGGGCGGATTCACCATTGACAACGTCCACGTGGGTTGCCACAAGCATGCCCCGGCACTCAACATGGTGAATGCCATCGGGCAGTCGTGCAACACGTGGTTCTGCCAATCCTACATGGCGATGATTGGCGATACCGACCGCTACGAGAGTCGTTGGCGGGCGATGAACGTGTGGCACGACTATATGCTGAGCATGGGATTCGGGCACACCTTGGGCATAGATATGAACAATGAGGCCGCCGGACAGATTCCCGACGGCAATGCCGTGACCCGCAGGTACGGCGACCGGTGGACCGAGAAACGCGTGATGTATCTCGGCATGGGACAGGGACCGATGACCGTCACGCCGCTGCAGCTCTGCAATCTCGCCGCCACGATAGCCAACCGCGGCTATTACCACACCCCGTACATCCACCGGTCGTCGGCCGAGGGCAATGTCGCGAAATATGCCGCGCGCCATTATACCAAGGCCGACAGAGAGGCTTACGAGCTGATGGCGGCAGGAATGCGCGTCTGCGTGCAGCGTGGAACGGGCGCCGCCATCAACTCCCCGCGCTACGCCATCTGCGGAAAGACGGGTACGATAGAGAACTCGGGCGACGACCATTCGGCCTTCATCGGCTTCGCGCCGATGAACAATCCACAGATCGCCATTGCCGTTTATGTGGAAAACGCGGGCTTCGGGGCCGACGTGGCGGCACCGATGGCGGCCCAAATCATCAAGGCTTATCTGGCAAAATGACATGACGCTG
>DBQL01000086.1:3075-10096 GCA_002305235.1 Prevotella sp. UBA1395
GTGGCCCGCGACAAGCGCATACAGTTTGTTTATATCAAGGCCACGCAAGGCACGACAATCCGAGACGACCGTTATCGCAGCAATATACGTGGCGCGCGGCGGCACGGCCTCAAGTGCGGATCGTACCATTACCTGTCGTCCATGTCGCCCGTAAGGGCACAGTTCAACCGGTTCAAGGCCGTGGTGAAGAAGCGGCAGCAAGACCTTATCCCGATGGTCGACGTGGAAAAAGAGGGTGTGAAAGGATGGTCGAGCAGGCAGCTGCGCGACAGTCTGCGACTGTTTTGCCGTCTGCTGAAGGATCATTACGGCAAGTCGCCACTCATCTACTCGCATTTCAACTTCTATAATGAGCAGCTCGCGCCGTGGTTCAACAATTATTTCCTATTTCTCGGGAAATACAGTTGGCCCCCGCCAAGCATCAAAGGCATCGGCCGACACAATATATGGCAATACTCCGAACGGGGCAAGATACGGGGCATCAAGGGTCGGGTAGACCTTGACCGCTTCATGTCGGGCACCTCATTGAAGGATATCGAATTGTAAAGCGAGTGGTATTAAATTTTCAAGGATAACACGAAACAAGAGCAAGAGACATGAGACAGTACGCAAGAATAGAGCAAGACAAGCCTGCGCAACAGCCCCGGCCCCGGCCCGATAGCAAGGATAAGCACGAGGATGTGGACCTCGACATCAGTCACGAAGACCTTACCGACGAGTACACCATATTATAATAGTGGGCAAGCCACATCGGCATCGCGAGCGCAACAAGTCATCACGATTGGCACGGCACGGCACCGACGACCCCCCAAAAGACAATGGGTCTGTGCCACGCACAGCCCCATTGCCTTGGCATGCCATGCTTAGAGCATGCCCTGAAGTTCCTGATAGATGCGCTGCACGGGCAGCCCCATCACATTGAAATAGCTTCCGCGGATGCCCGTCACGCCGATATAGCCTATCCATTCCTGTATGCCGTAGGCCCCGGCCTTATCATACGGGTGGTAGTGTGAGATGTAATGGTCGATCTCCTCGTCGGTCAACGCCTTGAAAGTGACCTCTGTCGATACCGAGAATCGCCGCTCGTCGTCTTGCGTTTTCAGGCAGACGCCGGTAATGACATGGTGTGTCCGGCCGCTCAGCGCATGCAACATGCGGGCCGCGTCGGCCGCGTCGGCAGGCTTTCCCAACACTTCCTCGTCCAGCACCACGACGGTATCGGCCGTGAGCAACAGCTCATCGGCACCCACAGTGTATGCCGATGCCTTCGCCGCGGCGATGTATCGGGGTATCTCTTCCATCGTCAACCCATCGGGATAGCTCTCGTCTATGCCATCGATGACCCTCACCTCGAACTCGTAACCCAATCCGCCCAGCAGTTCTTTGCGCCTCGGCGAATTGCTCGCCAAAATGATTTTTCTCATAGATAAAAAGCCTTTCTGTTACCAACCGAATGCCTTCGCGTCGCTCAACCACTTGCCTTGGGCCTGCAACACCTGCTCCAACACGTCACGGGCGCACCCGAATCCGCCGCGTTTCTGCGAGACATAGACCGACACTTCCTTCACCTCGGCACAGGCATCCGACGGGCAACACGGGCAGCCCACACGTCGCATGACCTCCAAATCGGGGATATCGTCGCCCATAAAGATCACTTCTTCGTCGGCAAGACCGTATTTCCCGGCAAACTCTTCGTATGTCTTGATCTTCACGGCACACTTCATATAGATGTCGTCCATGCCGAGATAGGCATACCGTTTGTATATCGCCTCGGAGCTTCCGCCCGTGATTATCGCCACGCGGAGGCCCATCTTGCGAGCCAACTGAATGGCATAGCCGTCCTTGATATTGATGGTTCGCACCGGCATACCGTCGCTGTCCATACCGATGGTCTCTGCCGAGAGCACGCCGTCAACATCGAATATCACGGCCTTGATTTTCTGTAAGTCGTAGTTAATCATCGGTTTTTACGATCACGTTCTCCCATTTCAGGTCATTGTCGCTCTGCGGTTTGCGCACGTCGGCAGCATGGCCGATGGCCAACACACACAGCACCTCGAGATGGTCGGGCAGTCCGAGAATGCCGTGTATCACCTCATTGGCCGTATTGCCGTCGCTCAACCCGCGACCTCTCATCTGTATCCAGCAGCTGCCCAAGCCAAGATCTTCGGCCTGATACTGCATGGAGATGGCGGCAACGCTGCAGTCTTCCACCCAGCAATCGTTCGCCCGGGGGTCTCCCATGACCACAATGGCCAACGGAGCATCTCTCAAAAACTGCGCGCCGGTGTCTTTGGCATCGGCCATTCTCACCAAATCCATCTTGTTATCCACCACGGCAAACTGCCAATTACGCTGTCCCTTGGAAGTGGGCGACATCAGAGCGGCCCTGAGAATGAGCTGCAGGTCTTCGCCCGATACTTCCTCGTCGGTAAACCGCCGATGGCTTCTCCTGACCTGAACAAGACTTTTGAAATTTTCCATATCGTTGTTTGTAAGTTCCGATAGCGGCGCGGCGCACACAGGTGTGTCACAAGTCGACCCACCCGCCACGTCGCCCCACCTCACTCTTGCAAAGGTAATAAAAAGATTGTAGAAGCACGGAGTATATAAGAGTTTTTTCTTATCTTTGCCTTATGAACACGTATCATGTGAGGCTCTATACCACCGGAGAGGAGTTGCCTGATATGACAAGCAACAACTTTTTCCACAGCCCGGAACTCTTTCACATCATAGAGAAGACCCCGGGGCAGACTCCTTTCATGGCCGTTGCCACCGATGACGACAACCAAATCGTGGGCCACCTCTTGGCCGTGGTGCGCCGTCGCGGGTCGCTCATACCCCCTTATCTCTTCACCCAAGGGCGGGTCTACGGCGAAGGCGAATATGCCGACGATGCCCATAGCGAGGAAATCTTCGGACTTCTGCTCGCTGCCATCACACGCAAGATGCGCCGCCGTCTCTGTCTGTACACCGAGTTCAGCGACCTCTCACGCAAGATGTTCGGCTATCGGTATTTTCGGCAGAACGCGTTTGTGCCCGTGAGCTGGCAGGAGGTACGCAACTCGCTGCACTCCAAAGCTCCTTCCGATCGCGTCACCGAGAAGATGCGGGAACGCATCGCGCATGTCTACAGCCTCGGCGTGGAGACCCGGGAGGCACGGACGGAGCAGGAAGTGAGGCAATTTCACAGGCTGCTGCGCCGGTTTGTCAAATTCAAGATACGTCATTTGCCACCTTCGGAAGAGCTGTTTTTGGAACTTCACAAAAGCGCCCGCATCCGTATTTTCCTCACCCTCTACAAGCAAAAGATCATCGGAGGCTGTGTATGCGCGTTCTCTCAAGGCAATGCCTGCCTGTGGTATATCGCCTCGAAGCGCAAGTCTTACCCCCATCTGCACCCCAACATGATGACCATCTGGCATGCCATGAACTGGGCATGGGAGCACCATTACGCCCATTTCTGCTTCTTGGACGCAGGATTGCCCTACCCTCGCAACCCCCATCGCGAGTTCATCCTCAGCTTCGGGGGCAAGCCCTTGGCCACTTACCGATGGTTCAGGTTCTCGGGAGGCTGGTTCAACCGGCTCATCTCGTGGTTCTATCAGTAACAGCCGGTTGCGCCAAGGCGATTTGACGCCGATTACAACAATAAACCCTCGCGCGGCTCGTTATTGCAATAACATGAAACAGCGAATTGTATTTCTGGCAATACTCCTTGCCATTACGATAACCGTCGCGGCCCAGAGCTTCACCCTCCGTGGCCGGGTGAGCGACGAGAACAATAATCCTGTGGAGTTGGCCTCGGTCTCTTGTTTGGCACAGGGCAAAGCCACGGTCACCTCGCTCAAAGGCGAATTTCAGATGCATTTGCAGTCGGCCGACTCCGTGGTCATCACATTTTCGATGATCGGGTATCGCAGCAAGACCCGTGTCCTGCGCAACCCGCGTGGCACGCAGACCCTGCAAATCGTGCTATATGAGGAAGCCGGCACCCTCGGCGAAGTGAGTGTCACCGGCCAGAAGATCCAATCGGGGCAGACCCAAGAGCTCAGTACCGACCAGTTGAAGTCGATGCCGTCGGCCACGGGCAATGCCGTCGAGGAACTGATACAAAGTCAAGCCGGTGTGTCCACACACTCGGAGCTATCGTCACAGTATAACGTGCGTGGCGGTGCCTTTGACGAAAACTCGGTGTATATCAACAATGTGGAGGTGTTTCGGCCGTTCCTTGTGCGCAGCGGTCAGCAGGAAGGGCTCTCGGTAATCAATCCCGACATGGTCGAACGCATCGGTTTTTCCACCGGCGGCTTTGAGGCGAAGTATGGCGACAAGATGTCGTCGGCACTCGATATCACCTATCGTCGGCCCAAGAAGTTTGAGGCCAATGTCAGTGCCTCGCTCCTCGGGGCGAGCGCATACGTGGGTTTCTCCAACAAGAAGTTCGCGTGGTCGCACGGCCTGCGCTATAAAACCACCAAGTATCTCTTAGGCTCTTTGGAGACCAACGGGGAGTATAAGCCCGACTTTCTCGACTACCAGACCTACCTGAGCTATAAGCCCGGCAAGCGATGGAGCATCGATTTCATCGGTAACATCTCTGACAACCAATACCGGTTTGACCCCAAGGACCGCGAGACCAAGTTTGGAACGATGCAAAACGTGCGCTCGTTCAAGGTCTATTTCGACGGTCAGGAGAAAGACCTCTTCCGCACCTTCTTCGGCACCATCGGCCTCACACGTCATTTCGGCGACTCCACATCGGTGTCGCTTCTCGGCTCGGCGTTCCACACCACCGAGTCGGAACGCTACGACATTCAGGGGCAATACTGGCTCACGCAGACCGAAACATCGGAGAATCTCGGTGTGGGAACCTACTTCGAGCACACGCGCAACTACCTCAAGGCCCATGTAGAGAGCGTCAAACTGTTGGCCCGCCACACCGCCAGACAGCATCGCATCGAGGGTGGCATAACCCTCAAGCGCGAGCACATCGAGGAGAACTCGGTGGAATATGAGATGCGCGACTCCGCCGGATACAGCGTGCCCCACACCGGCAAAGACCTCAACATGATCTACTCGCTGCGCGCCAAGAACACCCTGAGCGCCAACAGGCTCGAGGTTTACCTGCAAGATACGTGGCGGTTCAGGTCGCACGACGACAGCACGCTCTACACGCTCAACTACGGACTGCGGTTTGCCCACTGGAGCTTCAACAAGGAATCGATCCTCTCTCCGCGGGTCTCGCTGGCCGTCATTCCCGCGTTCAACCACAACATCACCTTCCGCCTCGCCACCGGACTGTACTATCAGGCGCCGTTCTTCAAGGAGCTGAGAGACACCACCACGACGGGCGGCGTGACCTACGCCACGCTCAACGAGAAGATTCGCAGCCAGCGCTCCATCCATTTCATCGGCGGCATGGACTATCGGTTTGCCATGAACCGCCGGCAGTATAAGTTCACCGCCGAGATGTATTACAAGTTGCTCGGCAACCTCGTGCCCTATTCTATCAACAACGTCAAGGTGGTCTACTATGGCGACAACCTTGCCACGGGCCACGCGGCCGGCATCGACCTGAAGCTCTTTGGCGAGTTTGTGCCGGGCAGCGACTCATGGATCTCGCTCTCATTGATGGACGCCAAGATGCGGCTCAACGGCAAGACCGTTCCACTGCCCACCAACCAGCGCTACGCGGTGAACCTCTTTTTCACCGACTTCTTCCCCGGCACCACGCGCTGGAAGATGAGCCTCAAACTGGCATTGGCCGACGGACTGCCCTTCTCGGCACCCCACCGCGAGCTGGAAAACAACACCTTCCGCGCCCCGGCATACAAGCGTGCCGACATCGGCATGGGCTACCGGCTGCTCGACAACAGCGACCGCGCGCGCAAAACGATATTCAGGAATATATGGCTCGGGGTGGACTGCCTCAACCTCTTCGGCATCAACAACGTCAATTCATACTATTGGGTGACCGACGTGACCAGCCAACAGTATGCCGTGCCCAACTATCTCACCGGCCGGCAAATCAACGCCCGGGTGCAGTTTGAGTTCTGACAGAACTGCGGCAACACCCTGACTTTTCTTGACAAAAACACCAACCGGTGCACCGCTCTGTGGCAGGCGCTGCCGCAGGGTTGCCCAATGGCTCCGCGAAAACTATCTTTTCGCCTTGCGATTACTATCTATTCGCAAGGCGTTTACTATCTAATCGAGACGCGAAAAGGCAGCTTTCGCAAACGGTGCTCTACCGAATGCACAAGTCGCTGATAATCAGATATAAAACAAATGCACAAATTTCGTTCTGTTCACCGGGCATGCCGGCGGGAGCACAACGGCGCAACCGGGAAAAGACAAGAAAAAACACGAAAAATATAACGAAAATTATTGACAATACACAAGCCCCAGCACTGCTCCGCCCATGAAGCCGACCGTTTGCGGCAATGCCCTCAAGCCACCGCGACCCGACACACCATGCCATCTGCAAAATGGCACAACACGACATGTCGACGATAGAAAACAGGTCGGAAAGAAATGTTAAAACAAGCGGAACGCTGTGTGATAAGCCCTTATTTTAGTATCTTTGCAACAAGAAAGTTATAAAAATGTAATCAAGTCACATGAATTCAGAAAACAATCAAAACCCAAATCAACGCCACCATCACCACCACCATCACCACAAGAAAGACGATTCAGACCGCTTCAGGGAGCATCAGCTCAGGAGCATCAAACGAAAGAAAACAATATCAAGGGTGCTCTTCACCGTTACCTGCATCGTTGCCGTGGCAATCCTGATTGCCGTGTTTTGGCTCTACACCAATTGAAAACACATTGACATCCAAGCACCTACGAGATACATCGAGGCATGCCCCGGCCACCCTTGCCGGTCGGGCGAGACACACAGATCTTTTTACTCACTCCTCCAATCACCCATCCACCCACTCCCGCGACCGCTGACCTCGTGTACCACAGAACGCCCTGCCACCACCATCACGGCATGAGCACCCGATGACCGGAC
>DBQL01000105.1 GCA_002305235.1 Prevotella sp. UBA1395
CCGGGCCGCGAGTATGGCGAAGTCGCCGGTACCTGTGGCCATGTCGAGAATGACTTGAGGATGGAAACACTCAAGCTGCTTGATGGCTTTGTGTCTCCACCCCTTGTCTATGTTCCACGAAAGGCGATGGTTCAGGGTGTCATAGTTGGGTGCGATGTTGTCAAACATCTTCTCCACCAGCCGACCCTTCTCCTCGTCTGTACCGTAGGGTTTTATCTTTTCCTGTTCGTACATACAGTTTACTTGCGCGAGGCAAGATAGTTCTTCACGTTGTTTTCGATGCGGGCGGCAATGTCGCCATCCTCGGCCGCCTTGTCAAACTTCTCACCGGTGATATGCTCGTATAACTCAATATATCTGTCGCTCACGCTCTCGGCATACTCGTCGGTAATCTCGGGCATGGTCTGTCCCGGCTCATTCATGAAATTATGCTCGATGAGCCATTGGCGCACGAACTCCTTGGAGAGTTGCTTCTGGGGTTCGCCCTTCTCGAAACGCTCCTCGTAGCCGTCGGCATAGAAATAGCGACTGGAGTCGGGAGTGTGTATCTCGTCAATGAGATAAATCTTGCCATCGCGCTTGCCAAACTCATATTTGGTATCCACAAGAATCAGTCCGTGGCGGGCAGCGATCTCCTGTCCGCGGGCAAAGAGCTTGCGGGTATAGTCTTCAATGATGTTATAGTCTTCTTCAGACACGATACCTTGCTCTATAATCTCTTGGCGAGAGATATTCAGGTCGTGGCCCTCGTCGGCTTTGGTAGTAGGCGTCACGATGGGTTCGGGGAAACGTTCGTTCTCGCGCATGCCCTCGGGGAGTGTCACTCCGCACAGTTCGCGAGCACCATTTTTATATTCTCTCCATGCCGAGCCGGTGAGAATGGAGCGGATGATCATCTCCACGCGGAATCCTTCACACTTCACTCCCACGGTAACCATTGGGTCGGGGGTGGCAAGTTTCCAGTTGGGACAGATGTCGCCGGTAGAATCCAAGAACGTGGAGGCAATCTGATTGAGCACCTGACCCTTGAAGGGAATACCCTTGGGCAGCACCACGTCGAAGGCTGAGATTCTGTCAGTGGCAACCATCACTATGAGGTCATCATTGATGTTGTAAACGTCGCGGACTTTGCCGTGATAAACACTCTTTTGTCCATCAAAATGGAAATCGGTATTGGTTAAAGCTTTCATAATCATTTCCCCCGCTGCCCGCTCTTTGAGGTGGGCAGGTTGTTTGGGACTCCTATTTGTTAAATGGTTCTATGAATTCAGTTTTCTCTGATCATGTCGGTGTCGATCTCGCCCACCAAGTCCTCGGGTGTGGCATGGCGTCGTCGCACAGACTTGACTTCGGTCTTGCGTCTGTCGTATGCATCGTACGCGTTGACGATGTTGGTAACAAGTTTGTGTCTCACAATGTCTTTGGACACAAGGTCTACCACAGTGATGCCCGAGATGTCTGACAGAATGTCTATGGCTTCTTTCAGACCACTCTTTTGGTCGCGCGGAAGGTCTATCTGTGTCAGGTCGCCGGTGATGATCATCTTCGAGTTCCACCCCATACGGGTCAGAAACATGCGTATCTGCGCCGGAGTGGTGTTCTGTGCCTCGTCGAGAATGACGATGGCATCGTTCAGCGTACGACCTCGCATGAAGGCCAAAGGGGCTATCTGAATGATGTGCTTGTCCATCATATCCTGCAGCCGGGCAGCGGGTATCATGTCTTCCAAGGCATCGTAAAGCGGTTGGAGATAAGGGTCGATCTTGTCTTTCATGTCGCCGGGAAGAAATCCGAGTTTCTCGCCGGCTTCCACCGCCGGACGACTCAGGATAATCTTCTTGGCGGTCTTCTCCTTCAGAGCCTTCACTGCCAAGGCGATGCTCAGATAAGTCTTTCCCGTTCCTGCGGGGCCTACGGCAAACATCATGTCGCTGCTGTTGAACGCATCGACAAGTTTTTGCTGGTTGGCAGAACGACTCTTGATCGGACGACCGGAGATGTTATAGACAATCACATCTTTAACCGCGTCGGCCTTGGTCTGATGCCCTTTGATGATGTCGAGAATGTCTTCGTCAGAAATGGAATTATATTTCAGTACATGCAGGCGCATGTTTTCAATGCTCTCCTCTATCTTCGCCATATCCTCGCCGTCACACAATATTCGGATAACATTGTCACGTGCCATGATGCGACATTGCGGGAAGAGAGACTTGAGCATCTGAAGATGAGAGTTGTTAACCCCGTAGAATACCACGGGATCGATGTCCTCCAAAATGATATGCTTCTCTATCAAAGTTGTAATTTATGATTATATCATGACTAATTGGTGCAAAATTACAAAAATATGGCGAGACATTGCACAAAAAATCAAAAATATATTATGGTATGATCGTATTTCAATATGGTTTTATTTTGTACTTATTTTGAATTGTGCTATTTTTGCATTTGAAATGAAAATAACCAAAAGAAAATATTTGGAGGGCTTCCTCATCGTTACCCTGATATTGGCTTTGATAAGGGTGGTATTCCCGTCGGTGGCCAAAGACAGGGCAAAGGTTGTCGCTTCCAATCAATATGCCGCGGCGCAAGAATCCTCCGTGGAAAATAATTCCGATGGCGGGAGTGCTCATTCCCCTACGGCAAATGCCATGTCGGTTGCGCCGGTCCGAGAAGCCGACCGTCCCGGTAAGGCGTCACTTTTTTTTCATGCTGACGGGTCTTTGGTCAAAAACCGCATTTACAGCGTACCGGGATACCAGCGCACATTTGATGATCAGCAAGATGTGCAATACCAATCTGCGGAGAAATGGGGCGTCAGTCCGGTGAAAGACAGAGAAGAAGCCGAGCGTCGAAAGGCAGAACTTGTTTATGTGGGCAGCAGTCCTTATTTTTATATCGACAAGCTCAACAACAGCATTCCTTATCTCGTGCCTCGCGCCTCTATGCTGCTGCAAGAAATAGGCGCTAATTTTTTCGATAGCTTGCAGATCAAGGGAATACCCTTGCACAAGGTCATCGTGACCAGTGTGTTGAGAACCAAGGATGATGTTGCGAAGTTAAGAAGTCATAATGGTAATGCTACCCAGAACAGTTGTCATCTTTATGGAACAACGTTCGATGTTTGCTACAATCGGTATAAGACCGTGGAGGCTCCCGGTGAAAAACGCAGAGAGGTGAGAAATGATACCCTGAAGTACGTTCTTGCTGAGGTGTTGCGCGATATGCGGGAGTCTGGTCGGTGCTTGGTGAAATATGAAGTGCGCCAAGGGTGTTTTCATATCACCGTGAAATAAATTCCTGTTGAAAAATATTGACCTATGTAAACGCGTCGTGAAAAGGCCCTATTCGCGACGCGATTACTATCTATTCGCGACGCGATTGAATAGTAATCGACAGCCGATTACTATGCAATCGCCAAGCGTAGTGAAACGGGCTTGATTATCAGCATTTTATGACTATCTGTTCTATGTGACAATAGTCCGTTAAATTTTTATGGTTTGCGAAACTTTCGCCTCAAATCCAACAGAAATAGGTGCAGAAAATAAATATGATAAGTATCTGAAAAAGAATGGATTAGATAACGTAATATAACATAAAAGAATCGGCTATCTCGCTGATTTTCAGTAACTTTATAGGTTGAAAAAGACAATAAAGTTTATGCTGATAACCAACTTGATTAGCCGATATATGAAGCTCTGCAAAGCAGCATTTAGTGCTGTTGATAGAGCAAAGTTAAACAAAAGTATTCAAACAAACGTCATAGAAATGCTTTTTCTTTTGATGGTTATTCCAAGGAAGTGTAATTTCACGCAGATGGGACGTTACGGCCAGCGTGGCGAGCAAAGCTACCGGCAGACGGCGGAGCGCAGCGTGAACTGGCTTGAGATGAATATGTGGCTGAGTGCCTTTGCCTTCAAGGAAGGTAAATGTCGCAATGCCATAGTCATTGATCCAAGCTTTATAAAGAAGTCCGGGAAGCATACTCCTTACGTTGGGACGTTTTGGTCTGGCTGTGCAGATGCGGTAAAGCACGGTCTTGAGATTCTCGGCATCGGCGTGATAGACGTGGACTTGCACGAGTGCATGATGCTCAAGGCGGTGCAAACCACATTGGAAAAAGGTGAGCAGAAAGACCAGATGAGCCTCTACGACTGGTATGCCAAAGTGTTGGAAGACAACAAGAACACCCTGCAGCGTATTTGCAAGGTTCTTGTCGCTGATTCAGCCTTCTCCAAAAAACCTTTCATCGACAAGGTGCTTAATATGGGTTTCCATATCGTGAGCCGCTTGCGTCATGACGCAGCCTTGTTCTACGCATGGGATGGTGAACCAATGGGAAAGCGGGGGCGCCCTCGTGTCAAAGGTGATAAGATTGACGTGAGGAACATCGACATGTCCAAAGTCGAAACACTTGAGTTGGATGATGCCTCGGGCAAGGCTTATGCGCTCAAGGCATGGTGCAAGTCACTGCACAGAGTTGTGTCGCTTGTCATACACGAGTTGCCAAACGGTGTTCGTCGTCTGTACTTCTCTACGGATGAGAACATGAGTGGACGCGATGTCATGGAATATTATACCACACGTTTCCAAGAGGAGTTTTGCTTTCGCGATGCAAAGCAGTTCCTTGGTCTTTCTGATTGTCAGGCACGCGACAAGAGAAAACTTGACTTTGCCTTCAACACCTCATTCACGGCACTCAATGTGGCTAAAATCATGTGTAAACAATTGGGAATGTCCATAGGCAGACTTAAAGCGCAAATGGTTAATGCCTACTATGCCCAACGAATTATTGACGTGTTCGAGAGAAACCCGAACATGCCATTAAATAAAGAAAGTGTGAATGAGATATTTAGTTTCGCTGCCGACGCAGCATAAAAAATAACGGAGTATTGTTTGATAAAAGGTGATGAAAAAGA
>DBQL01000202.1:0-7664 GCA_002305235.1 Prevotella sp. UBA1395
AATTCGGTCTTCAGGCAAGCCGATGACAATCCCATTTTCATACCAAATTACCACAGTGTGGTAATATCATTACCACGACATGGTAATGCCGTTACCACAATGTGGTAATGTCACGAATAAATGCTTTTTCGACCATCGGGCATGCAAAAAGTCAAAAGCCGATGACAGGCTTGAGGGTATTCAAGCCTCCGCGCATGAGGCCATCGGGCCTCGCCGCCTCATGGTCTAAATCGGCCGGGTTGCCGTCTCGAGCCATTCCCGGTCGGCATCGTCGAGATGCGGTGATAACTCCGTATATACCCGGCGATGATATTCGTTGAGCCACTGTATCTCGTCGGGCAGCAATTCCTCACGAATAATAGGCGTGGTGTCGATGGGACAGAGCGTGAGCGGGTCGAATTGAAGGAACCGCCCGAACTCGGTCTCCATGTAAGGCGTGATGAGGAGCGTATTCTCCGTGCGCACGCCAAATCGCCCCGGCAGGTATAATCCCGGCTCGTCGGTGACCGTCATGCCCGCCACGAGCGGCGCAGGCATGTATTCCATGCGTATCTGATGAGGGCCTTCGTGCACGTTGAGGTATGAGCCCACGCCGTGACCCGTACCGTGAAGATAGTTCATTCCCTCGCGCCACATCGCCTCCCGGGCCAAGATATCAAGTTGTGTGCCGCTCGCTCCCTCCGGAAACTTGCACAGCTCCAACCGGATGTGGCCTTTCAGCACAAGCGTGTAGACGTGCCGCTCCTCGTCGGTGAGCGGTCCGAGAGCAATGGTTCGTGTAATGTCGGTGGTGCCGTCTTGATACTGCGCCCCACTGTCGAGCAAGAGCAGGCCCCGGGGTTCGAGGGCGATATCTGTCTCGGGGGTGGCCTCATAGTGCACGATGGCCCCATGCTTGTCATATCCCGCGATGGTGTCGAAGCTGATATCCATAAACAGTGGCTGCTCGGCTCGCAAGGCAGTGAGCTTGCGGTCGATGGAGATCTCGGTCTGTCCGCCGGCCTCTACCGCCGGCTTCAGCCATCTGAGAAACTTCACCAAGGCTATGCCGTCTTTCAACATCGCACTGCGATAGCCCCTGATCTCGGCCTCGTTCTTGCGCGCCTTCATGGCCGGTATGGGCGAAGGCTGTCTCACCACCTGTGCGTGGCGCACCTGATGATAGAGCGTATAGCTGGTCTCGGCGGGGTCGAGCAGTATGTTGTATTCAAAATAATCGGCCAACCCCTGCGCCACGCGGTCGTAGTCGGCAGTCGTCACGCCCTGCCCGGCAAGGTAACGGCTCACCTCTGGGGTAATCTTCCCGGGGTTACAGTAGAGCGTCGCCTGCTTGCTGTCGATGAGAAGATAGGCCACGAACACCGGGTTACAATGCACGTCGCTGCCCCTGAGGTTGAGCGTCCACGCCACATCGTCGAGTGCCGAGACCAGCATGCCGTCGGCATGCTTCTCGCGCAGNNTGTCTGACGGGATGACGGGTCGGTTTGTCCATATCGTTGCCAACGGGTCGCTGTTGGTGCGTAGCGTGATACCACCCTCGCGACGCAGGTCTGCCATGAGCGATTCCACGTTTTGCGTGGCGCAGACCATGCCGTCAATACCCACTTCACCGCCGTTTTTCTCGCGCAGTTCCTGTCCTATCCACTGCGCTATGGTGGGCGTACCCTCCATCTTGAGCCTCATCAGCCTGAACTCCGTGCCCTTGAGCCGGTCGGCGGCAGCCAAGAAATAGCGACTGTCGGTCCATAGGGCCGCACCGGTCATCGTCACCACCGCCGTACCGGCAGACCCGTTGAACCCGCTGACCCACTCCCTACCCTTCCATCTTTCGGGCGTATATTCACTGTTGTGGGGGTCGGTACTGGGAAAGATGAAAGCGTCGAGATGCTCGCGCGACATCCATTCCCTCAATTCTTCTATTCTGTGTGTGATATCCATTGCCTTAGTTTTTGTAAATCATACATGACAAAGATAGGTATTTTAAGAATAAACAACAAAATAAAAATGAATGAATTGTCACATTCAGTATTATTTTTAGTAACTTTGCATTCATACAAACGGGATGTGGCAAGATGCCTTTTGCCACGGCAACAAAAGCATATTCGTATAATTAACACATAAATTACAGTAGTTATGAGCTTTTTAACAAACGAAAAACTGGTCATCGTCGGTGCCGGCGGTATGATTGGTTCAAACATGGCGCAGACTGTTCTGACGCTGGGTCTTACTCCTAATGTTTGTCTGTACGACATCTTCGAGCCGGGTCTCCACGGTGTAGCCGATGAGATTGCCCAGTGTGGTTTCCCCGGTGCCAATGTGACATGGACCACCAATCCCGAAGAGGCCTTCACCGGTGCTAAATACATCGTCTCCTCGGGTGGTGCTCCCCGCAAGGAGGGTATGACCCGCGAGGACCTGCTCAAAGGCAACTGCCAGATCGCTGCAGAGTTTGGCGACTTCATCAAGAAGTACTGCCCCGACGTGAAGCACGTGGTGGTGATCTTCAATCCGGCCGATGTCACAGCTCTCACAGCCCTCATCCACTCCGGCTTGAAGCCCAACCAGCTCACCTCTCTGGCCGCTCTCGACTCCACACGTCTGCAGCAGGCACTCGCCCTTGAGTTCGGCGTGCAGCAGGACAAGGTGACCGGTGCTCACACATACGGTGGTCACGGCGAGCAGATGGCTGTCTTCGCCTCCAAGGTGAAGATCGACGGCAAGCCTCTTTCAGAGATGGGTCTGTCTGCCGAGAAGTGGGAAGAGATCAAGCACAACACCATTCAGGGTGGCTCACGCATCATCAAGCTCCGTGGTCGCAGCTCGTTCCAGAGCCCTGCCTACAATGCCGTGAAGATGATCGAGGCTGCTATGGGTGGCGAGAAGTTCACGCTCCCCGCAGGCTGCTACGTGAACGACGAGGCGCTTGGCTTCAAGAACGTGATGATGGCCATGCCTACAACCATCGATGCCGACGGTGTACACTATGTGGCTCCGCAGGGTACCGACGAGGAAATGGCAGCCCTTCAGGCTTCTTACGAACACCTCTGCAAGATGCGCGATGAGATCGTTGGTCTCGATATCGTGCCCGCCGTGGAGGACTGGAAGAAATACAACGCCAACCTGTAAGATTGAACTATCGACATGCAAACGGCCGGCAGGATAATCCTGTCGGCCGTTTTCCGTATGTCCGAGACGGGTCTTTGACGTTCCCGCCCATATTATCCCATATACGCCAAAGGCAATACCAAGGCTCATTGCGAACATGTCGGGTCTTGATATCCCTATGCGCTTCAAGCGTTCAGATAAACAAATTGACGTTGGCCTGCTCGGCACGCTCCATGTAAGTGGCCACACCGCCAATCGTTACCCCATCGAGCAGCTCGTCCTTGCTGATGCCCATCATGTCCATAGACATCTGGCAGGCAATGAATTCCACGCCGTTGTCGAGCGCCTGTTGGCGCAAAGACTCCAGCGAGTCGATATTCTTCCGTCTCATGATGTAACGCATCATGCGGTCGCCCAAGCCCATCATGCTCATCTGCGAGAGTTTCAAACGGCGCGAGTCAGAGGGCAACATCATGGAGAACATGCGTCCGAAGAGGTCTTTTTTCACGGCCGGCTTCTGCTCTTTCTTGATGACATTGAGTCCCCAAAAGGTGAAAAATATCGACACCTTCTTTCCGGTGGCCGCCGCTCCGTTGGCCAATACAAAGGTGGCCAGCGCGCGGTCGAGGTCGTCGCTGAACATGATCAGTGTCTTGTTGCCCGGCAATGCCGGTGCGGCAACGGTCGACCGGGGTGCACCCGAGCCTTTCTCGATGACCACGGTGTGGTATCCTCCTTCCGACTTCACGCTCACCACACGATTGCCCGTGCTGCCACACCATGCCTGTGCGTCACGCGGAAAACCGGCGTCGGTGGCTTTCACCTCCACGCAAGCGCCCGCCTGCATGCCGTCGATGGCCTTCTTCAGTTTCATGATAGGCCCCGGGCACTGCAGTCCGCAAGCGTCGATCTTAAGCGTTTCCATCACTTCCGCATCCTGACACACACAGTTCACCGGCTCCAACCTCACGTTGATGACGGGCTGTGTGGCCGTGGAATAGGTTTTGTAACCACCCGAAAGGTTGCGCACATCCTTATACCCTCGCCCCATAAGTATGCGTTGGGCCAAGTATCCTCGCAAGCCCACGGCACAGAAAATCACGACGCGACGGTCCAAGGGTACTTCTGAGATGCGGTCTCTCAAATCGTCCAACGGGATGTTGACCGCACCCGGAATGGTGCCCAGTCCATATTCCTCGGGACTGCGAACGTCCAAGAGGAACACATCCTTGGGGTCCATTTCCCGCACCTCACGCCAGTAGACCACCGGCATTGCGCCACTGATGATGTTGCTTGCGGCATACCCCGCGATGGCGATGGGGTCCTTGGCCGAGGAGAACGGCGGTGCGTAGGCATGCTCCACCTTCATCAGATCGTAGACTGTTCCGCCCCGCTTGATCAGCAACGCGATTTGGTCGATGCGCTTGTCTACGCCGTCTACTCCCACGGCCTGTGCCCCATAGATTCGTCCTGACACCGGCTCGAAGGTGAGTTTCAGGGTGAGTTGGAACGCGCCGGGATAGTAACCGGCATGCGATGACGACACCGTGGTGCTACTGCGATAGTCCATCCCCAACTGCCGCAGGCGCTTGGCGGGCAGTCCGGTGGCCCCGACGGTAATATCGAATACCTTGGCTATCGACGTGCCTATGGCGCCCTCATACTCCGATTGATTGCCAAACACCATATTATCGGCCACGATTCGGCCCTGCCTGTTGGCCGGATTGGCCAGTAGATTGAGCCACGGCTGTCCGGTAATCGGATGCGCAAACTCGATGGCATCGCCCACGGCATAGACGTCTTGGGCCGATGTTTCCAAGTAACTGTTGACCTTGATGCCCCGCTCTCCGATCTCAATGCCGGCCTCGACAGCCAACCGTGTCTCCGGCCTTACGCCGACAGACATCAACACCAAGTCGGCATCAAGGGTCTCTCCCGAGCCGAAGAATACGCGCAGTCGGCCGTCGACCCGCTCGAAACGCTCAACGCTATGCCCGAGATACAGTGCCACGCCCTTATCCATGAGATGCCGGTGCACGTGCGAGGCGATAGAGAAATCGACCGGTGCCATGACCTGATCGGCCATCTCCACGATAGAGACATGTGCCCCTGCCTGATGCAAGTTCTCAGCCATCTCAAGCCCGATGAATCCTCCGCCCACCACCACGGCCTCGCCAACCGGGTGTGCGGAGAGATATTGCTTGATGTGGTCGGTGTCGTCGACATTGCGCAAGGTAAAAATTCCGTCAAGGTCTATGCCGGGCAACGGCGGTCTCACGGGCGACGACCCGGGCGAGAGCAGCAGCCGGTCATAGCTCTCCACATACTCCGACCCATCGCCACGGCGCACCGATACGGTCTTCTTGGTGGTATCGATGGCCGTTACCTCGTTCTCCACCCGCACATCGATATTGAACCGTCGGCCGAACGATTGCGGTGTCTGCACAAAGAGTTTGTCACGGTCTTGGATGGTACCACCTATATAATATGGTAATCCACAGTTGGCGTAGGAGATGTATTTTCCCTTCTCCAACAGGATGATCTCTGCCATTTCATCGGCCCGTCTGATTCTCGCCGCAGCCGTGGCACCTCCCGCCACGCCGCCAATAATTACATGTTTCATGCTTTATATTTTGTTTAATAATAGACATTTGCATCGTTTTCCACAGGAAAACGATGCAAATATAGGCACTTTTCCTCAAGCCTCCAATTTTCCAAAAGAAAATAAATGAAATGACAAGCATTTTTAACAACTATCAACGATTGGTGCCCTCATGTCATGAAGAAACCACCGACACGGGCCGACACCCAACCGACAGGAATCTGTCGATGTTGGCGACAACATGTACCGCGAGAAACATAAAAAAAACATGAACACGCTAAAAAGTATAAAAATTACAGATTATATAACCAAATTCTTGGATAACACGGCTTTTGGCACTATCTTTGCCCACTCTTTATCAAATCAAGCTCGGTTTCAGGCGGATAACCACCGCAAACCGAGAGCCAACCAACAATCATACCATCGCAAAACGAGAGACAGCCGCTACCCGCAAGCAGCAACCGCCCCTGACATCGTGTGGAGGCCTGCAGGGGCTGACAATATATATTAATAGGTATTAAGCAACCAGTCGCAGGATCGACCGGAAGATTTAAAATGGAAACAATAAGTAACAAGAAATTCGGAGGCGAACGCCCCCTTTTCGGCATCAAGAATGTCGCACTCGATAACATTGAGATCGAAGACGGCGAGTCCGGAATCAAATGTTGTGAGAACATCACTTGCGACGACTCACGCTTCTACGGCAAATACCCATGGTGGCATGTAGACCACAGCGTCATCACCAATTGCTATTTCGCGCCCGCGAGCCGCTCGGCGATATGGTATAGCAACAACATGGTGATGAAAGACAGCGTGATAGACGGTCCGAAATTCTTTAGGGAGATGGACGGGCTGACGCTTGAGAACGTCAAGATCAACGATGCCGACGAGACGTTCTGGAAGGTGAAAAACCTGAAAATCAGCAATGTCGAGTTGCACGACGGCACCTATCCCTTCATGTTCTGTGAGAATGTGTATGTGGACGGACTGACGACCGACTCGAAATACGTGTTCCAATACTGCCGTAACGTGGAGGTTCACCACGCCAAGATCACCACCAAGGACTCGTTTTGGGAGTGTGACAACGTGACGGTTTACGACTCGGAGCTGAGCGGCGAGTATCTCGCGTGGCACTCTGCCAACGTCACTCTCGTGAGATGCCATATCACGGGCGAGCAGCCTCTGTGCTACATGGACCACGTCACACTCATCGATTGCACCTTCGATGAGGCCTGCGACCGCGCCTTTGAAGACTGTACCAACATCGACGCGCAAATCATTGGTGGCATCACCAATATCAAAAACCCCATCTCGGGCAAGATCGTGGCCGACAAGATTGGCTCGGTGACCTACAACGAATTTGCCAAAGGGCACGACTGCACCATCACCGAGCGGCAATAAGCCGGGTATGACCGCGCTGCCGCTACCCTTCTGCCCCTGCCGGCCGAAGGCCTGCGGGGATTGATGTCAAACCCTCGTTTCATCCTTACACCATCATGGAATCATTTGAAAAAAACATCGACCGCCGGCACTCCGGCTCCTACAAATGGGACTCCGTGCCCGACGACGTGCTGCCACTGTGGGTGGCCGACATGGATTTTGAGGTGGCCCCGGCCATCAAGCGTGCCCTCGCCGAGCGTGTGGAGCACGGCATTTTTGGCTACACTCAGGTGGACGACAGCTATTATGACGCCGTCATCTCATGGTTCAACCGTCGCCACGCATGGAACATCAGCCGAGATTGGATCATCTATACCAGTGGCGTGGTGCCGGCCATAAGTTGCACCATCAAGGCCCTGACGCTGCCGGGCGAGAAGGTGCTGATACAAACACCGGTATACAACTGCTTCTTCTCGTCCATCCGCAACCAAGGATGCCTCGTGGAAGAGAATGAGCTGGTGAGGCAAGGCGACAGCTATGGCATCGACTGGGCCGACTTCGAGGCGAAATGTGCCGA
>DBQL01000202.1:7682-24024 GCA_002305235.1 Prevotella sp. UBA1395
ATGGGCGAAATATGCGCGCGCCACCACGTGCGGGTGATCAGCGATGAGATACACTGCGAACTGGTGATGCCGGGACATCGGTTCACACCCTTTGCCGCCGTGAACGAGACCAACCGAGATATTGCCGTGACGCTGAACTCGCCGTCGAAGAGCTTTAACACCGCCGGACTGCAGATTGCCAACATCATTTGTAGCGATGGCGAGACACGCCGGCGCATAGACCGGGTGATCAATATCTACGAGGTGTGCGATGTAAACCCCTTCGGCCCCGTGGCCCTCAAGGCGGCCTATAACGACAGCGAGGAGTGGCTCGACGGCCTCATCGGCTATATATGGGACAACTACCGGCTGCTGCGGCAGAGGCTTGCCGAGCAACTGCCCAAGGCCGAGGTGGTCAGGTTGGAGGGCACATACCTTGCGTGGGTGAACATCGAGCCGCTGGGACTGACGGCCGACGAGGCTGCCGACAAGTTGCTGAGCGAGGGGAAGGTCTGCCTGAGCAGTGGCACGCAATATGGCGAACATGCCGGCAAACATTATCTGCGCGTGAATCTGGCCTGCCGCCGCGATGTGCTCAGACAAGCCATCGACCGCATGGTCGAGACCTTGGGCTGACCCGTGCGCATGGCCTTCATGATGCCACAGGCATGATGAAAGGATTTGACAAAACCGTCTTTCATTTGCGATTATTTCGCATCGACCGGTCGCTCGCACGCCTATACGCGAAAAATGAAACATCAACATAAACCTTTAAGCATCAGTATTTTACAATAATAACCATCTGTTCTCAAAGAAAAAACCGCTTCAAATCAACACCGAAACGCCCTGATTGCCCTGCGATCGGGGCTTTTTCGCAAACCGATAAAGGCTCTATCGTCGCGCGATCACTATTTAATCGTCGCGCGAATAGATAGCCATCGCAAGACGAATGGATAATCATCGCCCCCCGAAGAGAGTGAAAACCGGGCAAAACCACTGCGAAACGCCGTTTTCAGCACGGCATGATGGTCTAAAAAAGAAAAAATGAAATGTTAAAATCCTTACCAAAAACTTGACAAAAGCCACCATCCGATGCCGGTATAAGAGGCTGCGAGGATTGTATTGAAGAGCGGGCAACAGAGAGCGGTTTATACTCGGAGGCAAGCATAAAAAATCCGGAGGGCAGCAGTACCTGTGTGCTGCTGCCCTCCGGACAGGGAATGCAGGGCACGGGCTTGTTACAAGCCTGCGATGCCGTGAAGTATCTTCTCGGTGGNNCCCGGAACGGTCTTTCACGAATGTTCCGGCCTTACGGCCGCTGTCCTTCAACAGTGCCGCGTCTGATTCCAATCGGTGCATGAGCGTCTCAAAGTCATGATACGCGCCAATCTCAAATCCGCCTCCGGCCGCTATCAAGCCCCGCGCCTCTTGGAAATGGCTGTTGTTGGGTCCGAAAATCACCGGAATGCCCCACACGGCAGCCTCCAACACATTGTGGATGCCGACCCCGAAGCCGCCTCCCACGTATGACACCGTAGCGTAATGATAGATGCTCGACAGCAGTCCGAAACTGTCGATGATAAGGCAGTCGGCACCCGCCACGCTCTCGAGAGTGGCTTCCGAATAGCGCACCACACGGCCCTGATATTTGGAGGTGATCTGTTTCAGATGGTCTTCGCCAATGACATGGGGCGCGATGATGAGCTTCCAGTCGCGGCGCGCGTTAAAATATTGGATGAAAACCTCCTCGTCGGGCGGCCACGAAGAGCCGGCCACAAATACCTTGGGAGACGCTGTGCCCACGAAAGCCTCTACCAACGGCAGTTGCTTGCTGGCCTCCTTGATCTGCAACACGCGGTCGAACCGGGTGTCGCCCGTGACGGAAACATTGTCGAGACCGATGGAATGAAGCAGTGAGCGGCTTTGCTCGTTCTGCACAAANNNNACCTGATCGGGGCGGAAAATGCTCGAGACACTATAAGTGGGCACTCCCCGATGCTTCAGGATGTGAAGGTAGTTGTACCAAAACTCATATTTGATGAAGAACGCCATCTCAGGCCTCACGGTGCGCAGGAAGCGACGTGCGTTGCTGATCGTGTCCAAGGGGAGATAGCTGATGATGTCGGCTCCCTCGTAGTTTTTCCGCACCTCATAGCCCGATGGCGAGAAAAACGTGAGCAAGAGCTTGTATTCCGGATGTTCCCGACGAATGCGCTCCATGAGCGGACGCCCCTGCTCGAACTCGCCAAGTGAGGCCGCATGGAACCATACGTACCGTGCGTCGGGCTCCACCTGCTCGTCCAAGATACGGAAAGCGTCGTGCTCGCCACGCCACATCTTCCTCACTTTTCCGCTGAACAGGGAGGTCACCCACACACCGAGCGCGTAAAGGTAAATTACAATCTGATACATGTAAGAAGCGTTACTATGGTGCTTTACTCTTCAATCATTGTAAAAAGGCAGACTTACTGCGCCGGAGAAAGCACCTCGACGGCCTTCTTCAAACGGGCGAGGGTCTCCGCTTTGCCGAGGAACGCGCTGATGTCGAACATGCCGGGGCCTTTGCCTATACCCACCAAGGCGAGGCGGAAGGCGTTCATCACGTCGCCGAGCTTGTAGCCCTTGTCTTCGACCCACTGCATCACCACAGGCTCCTGACCCTCTAGCGAGAAGTCGTCGATACCCTGAAGCACCTCGTAAAGCTCGCTCATCTGCCGGCCGGAATAGTCTTTCCAACGTTTCTTGGCGGTCTTCTCGTCATACTCTGTGGGTGCGATGAAGAAGAAAGAGCACAAATCCCACAGCTCCCTGACGAAGCTCACGCGGTCTTTCATCATGTGTACCACGAGCCTCACGCGATCGAATGACTCATCCACGCCATTGTTCGCCACAATCGGTGCGAACTCGCGGGCAATCTCGTCGTCACTCTTTTGCAAGATATATTCATGGTTGAACCATGCCGCTTTCTGGTAATCGAACTTCGCTCCGCTCTTGGAACACTTAGCGATGTCGAAGGCCTGAACCAGTTCATCGAGGGTGAACAACTCCTGATCGGTGCCGGGATTCCATCCCAACAGGGCCAAAAAGTTGACCACTGCCTCGGGAAAATAGCCACTCTCGCGATAGCCTGAGCTTATCTCGCCGCTCTTGGGGTCGTGCCATTCCAAGGGGAACACCGGGAAACCGAGCCTGTCGCCATCGCGCTTGGACAGTTTGCCCTTGCCCTCGGGTTTGAGGAGCAGCGGCAAATGGGCAAAGCGCGGCATGGAATCCTCCCATCCGAAAGCTTGGTAGAGCAGCACATGGAGGGGCGCGCTGGGCAGCCACTCCTCACCGCGAATCACGTGTGTGATCTCCATGAGATGGTCGTCGACAATGTTTGCCAAATGATAGGTAGGCAGTTCGTCGGCACTTTTGTAGAGCACTTTGTCGTCAAGGATGTCACTCTTGACCCGCACGTCACCGCGAATCATGTCGTTGACATGGATCTCTTGGCCCGGCTCAATCTTGAATCGCACGGTGTACTGGGTGCCATCGGCAATGAGTTGCTCCCACTCCGTACGGTCCATCACCAACGAGTTGCGCATTTGCATGCGCGTGGAGGCATCGTATTGGAAATTCTCCACTTCTCCACGCTTGCGCTCCAACTCCTCGGGCGTGTCGAAAGCATAATAGGCCTTGCCCTCGTCGATGAGTCGGTTGACATACTGTTTGTAGATATCACGACGCTCGCTTTGGCGATACGGACCGTGGTTTCCGCCGAAGCCCACGCCCTCGTCAAACCTGATGCCCAACCAACGAAATGACTCAAGGATGTACTCCTCTGCTCCGGGAACGAACCGATTGGAATCAGTATCCTCAATGCGGAATACGAATTCGCCATTGTGCTGACGCGCAAAGAGATAATTAAAAAGCGCGGTGCGCACGCCGCCGATGTGCAAAGGACCTGTAGGACTGGGTGCAAATCGCACCCGTACTTTTCTTTCTGACATGCTATAATATCTTATTTTGTGCAAAATTAATACATTTTTTCGATTATACGCTGATTTTTTAGTATTTTCGCAGAGTAATACTTCATATAAGAATCATACATGAGCATCATTGAACATATTCATAAAAAGGAAGAGAATCAGTGGCGAAACATCGCCACACGCATCGTTCTCGTGCTGCTGACCACGCTTCTCATCGTGTGGTTTCTGCCACGCAACGAGGGCAAGCGCTTTGTCTACGAAGTGGGAGAACCGTGGCATTATGGTACCATCATTGCCAAATACGACTTCCCGATCTACAAGACCGACGAGGCCTTGGCCAAGGAAAAAGACTCCCTGCTCAAGCAGTTCCAGCCTTATTTCCTATACGATTCACATGTCGAACAGACCAACATCGAGAAGTTCAAGCGAGATTTCGCCGCCGGACTGCCCGGTCTGCCCGCCACTTTCGAGGCCATCATCATCGACCGTCTGCACCGGCTCTACCAAGCAGGAATCATGGGAACGCCCAATTATAACAATGTGGCGAGTAGCGACACGACAAGTGCCGTGCGCGTGATATTTGGTAAAAACGTGGAGAGCATACTCATCAACTGCGTGTTCTCCACCCTTTCGGCCTACGAACAACTGCTTGATGACGAGGCATTATCCAATGAGCGCACGGCCGTACAACGCCTCAATCTCAACAATTACATTGAGCCAAACCTCATCTATGACAAAGAGAAGTCAGAGACAGCGAGGAACGATTTGCTCAGCGGCATATCCCCGGCGAGCGGCATGGTGATGACCGGACAGAAGATCATCAGCGTAGGCGACATGGTGAACGACTACAATTACAGGGTGCTCAACTCTCTCGAGAAGGAGATGGAACGACGCAGTGCCACTGACACGCAACTCACTTACATGATGATCGGCAACTCGCTCTATGTCTTTATACTGGTCATGATGTTCACCTTTTACATGGCATTGTTCCGCAAAGACTATTTCAACAAGCCGAGAAGCATCGCGATGATCTACACGCTTATCACCATCTTCCCCATCCTCGTGTCGATGATGATGCAGCACAGCTACTTCAATTTCAGCGTGTACATATTGCCATTTGCCTTCGTGCCGATGTTTGTCAGGGTATTTATGGACTCCCGAACGGCGTTCGTGGCACACATCACCACAGTGCTCATCAGCGCCTCGGTGGTGAGATTCCAATTCGATTTCATCTTCATACAGACCGTGGCAGGACTTGTGGCCATCTATTCGCTGCGCGAAATGTCGTCCCGGGCACAGGTATTCAAGACCGCGTTGATGGTGTTCGTGGCAATGGGCGTATCCTATTTCACCGTCAAACTCATGCAGAGCGGATCGGAATTCAACATGGATACCAGCATGTATTACCACTTTATGATCAATGGTGTGTTGCTGTTGCTATCCTATCCGTTGATGTATCTCATCGAGAAGGCATTCGGTTTCATATCCATGATCACCCTCATCGAACTCTCCAACACCAACCGAGGACTGCTCAGAAACCTCAGCGAAGTGGCTCCGGGAACATTCCAACACTCCGTCACGGTGGGTAATCTGGCCTCTGAAATAGCCAACAAGATAGGGGCCAACAGCACGCTTGTGCGTACCGGCGCGTTCTATCACGATATCGGTAAGATGATCAATCCGGTGTTTTTCACCGAAAACCAGCAAGGAGGCATCAACCCACATGACAACCTTACCGACAAAGAAAGCGCCAGAATCATCATCGAGCATGTGCCCAACGGCGTGAAACTCGCCGAGGAAGCCAACCTCCCCGTGGCCATCATAGACTTCATACGCACCCATCACGGACGCGGACTGGCCAAGTATTTCTACATCAAATACCAAAATGAGCATCCCGACGAGATTGTGGACAAGGAACAATTCACCTATCCCGGACCCAATCCCTACACCTTGGAGCAGGCCATATTGATGATGGCCGACTCGTGCGAGGCGGCCTCGCACTCCCTCAATGAGTATAGCGAGGAGAACATAACCAAGTTGGTCAACACCATCATAGACCAGCAAGTGGCCGACGGTTGCTTCAAGGAATGCAAGATAACATTCTATGATATATCGGTGGCCAAGCAGGTTCTCATCGACCGAATGAAAGCCATCTATCACACTCGAATACAATATCCCACAAGCAAGAAATAATTCTTGTTGAACCCTAATCCCTCCGCAAGCGCGTCATCGACTTGCGGAGGGATTTTTCTTTTGCCCTGCCTTTCATGCCCCGACTGAGGATTTGCCACACCGGAAGATTCCCATATCCCAATAAAAGTAGCACAAAAACCGCAATATGCGTAAGAAAACATCTTTATAAAGTTAACATAACTTAAATAAACACCCCTAAAATACGACATTTAGAACACTAATACTACCTTTGCAACCAATATTTTTTAAGGTTTTTAAGATGACGAAAATAAAATTAGCTATTATGGCATTAGCCATAACTGCCGCTCAAAGCACATTTGCCGGCGGACTGCTTACCAACACCAACCAAAACGTAGCATTCAACCGTCACTTCTCGCGCGATGCGACAATCGGTATCGACGGTGTGTATTCCAACCCTGCCGGAGTGGCATTTCTCGCTCCCGGCGCACATCTTTCGCTCAACTGGCAGACGGTCATTCAGACCCGTACCATCAAAAACGAATATCCCCTCTTTGCCAATAATCTCAACAACACCTCAACGCAGCGCACTTTCGAGGGCAAGGCTTTCGCCCCCGTGCTGCCCTCGATACAGTTTGCTTACAACTGGAAGAACTTCTCGTTCCAAGCCAATTTCGCCGTTGGCGGCGGCGGCGGGAAATGTACTTTCGATGACGGCTTGGGCAGTTTCGAGAAGATCGTGGGTGAGACGGCCCTTGCTGCAAGCGGCCTTGCACGCACGATCGATGCCGTGGCGATGCCCGGCCAACAGATGTTCAGCAGCGATGCCATGCTTGGAAGCACCGGCAAATATACGTTCCAAAGCTACATGCGAGGCCGCCAGTATTACTACGGTCTGTCGCTTGGCGCAGCATATAAGATCAATCCCAACCTCAGTGCCTTTGCCGGCGTGAGAGGAGTGTATGCCCTTTGCAACTACTATGGATATGTGAAAGACATCACCGTGGGCCAGATGCCACTCTACCAGATGCTCGACCCCACCAAAANNGGCGTGGACTACAAACTGGGACGCTGGAACTTTGCCGCGAAATACGAGTTCAAGACCCGTATCCGCCTGAAAAACAAGTCGGTGAACCAAGCTCCGAGCATTGGCAACCTGCCCGCGAACGTTGTTGCGGCCTTGGCCAAGACCGGCATGCCCCTCGAACAAGCTACCGCCGTGCTGACATCGCCCACCGTGAGCGCGACGATGATGGCCCTGAAGACCAAGTTTGATACCGAACTGACCGAGGCCATCGGCGAATATGAGGATGGCAAGAAGATTGCGGGCGATATCCCCGCGCTGCTCACCGTCGGTGTGGGATACAATCCCATCGACCCGTTGCGGCTGAACGTGGGCTTCCATTATTTCTGGGACAAGCAGGCCTCGGCATACAACCATCGCGAGGACAAGCTCGACCGCGGCACGATGGAGCTTAATGCCGGTGTGGAATATGACGCAAGCAAACTGGTCACGGTGAGCGCCGGATGGCAGAATACCAGCTACGGACTTACCCCGGAGTATATGGACGACAAGTCGTTCGTGGCAAACTCAAACTCCGTCGGGGCCGGCGCCTGCCTGCACCTGACCAAGAAAATGGACCTCAACCTTGCTTATTTCTGTACAATCTATGGTCATGAGAAGACCGGTGAAACAGCACTTGGCGGCGAATACAAGGCCGACTATTCCCGCACCAACCATGTGTTTGGTGTAGGACTCGATATTAGTTTTTGAATCTGATACCACGGAATAAAACACGTGTCCCTTCCCGTTTTGGGACAACAAGCCTTTTACGGTGCGCCCCCGAAAGCCTGAAAACTTGCTTTCGGGGGCTGTCTTTTTATCTTACAGCTGCCCCGCAGTCACGTCGCCGGTCCTTACATCGGGTCTACATCATAGTAGATCATCAGCGACTTGTAGCGGTCTTGCTCCATCATCTGCGATTGCACCTGTCGCAATGCCGCCCTCACATCCCTCAGGCTGATGCCGCTCTCGAGTTTGATCACCATCTTGCGGATGCTCATGGCCTTCACCCTCGCCACAGCCGGCTTGTCGGGACCGAGCACGCGCTCGCCCAACCTTCGCCTCAACAGCGCACCCATCTCTTGGGCGGCAGCCTCTGCCAACGAGTCGTTCTTATGCTTGAGAAACACGTAGACGAGATGATAGAACGGCGGATAATGGAACATCTCTCGCTCGGAGAGCAAGTCTTGGTAGAACCCCTTGAAGTCATGGCGCACCACTTGCTGCACCACCGGCAAGTCGGCACTGCGCGTTTGGAGAATCACCAACCCCCGTTTGCCCTTGCGGCCGGCACGCCCGCTCACCTGACTCATCATCATAAAGGCGTGCTCGTATGCCCGGAAATCGGGATAGTTGAGCATCGAGTCGGCATCGAGGATGCCCACCACGGCCACCCGCTCGAAGTCGAGGCCCTTGCTGATCATCTGCGTTCCCACAAGCACATTGGTCTTGCCCCGGCCGAAGTCGTCGATAAGCCGCTCGTAGGCATTGCGCGTGCGGGTGGTGTCGAGGTCCATCCGCGCCACACGGGCCTCGGGAAAGATGTCTCGCAACCGGTCTTCTATCTTCTCCGTGCCATAGCCCCGGCCGGTCAGGTCGGTGTTGCCGCAGTTGGGACACTGCTGCGCCACAGGCTGCGTGAACCCGCAATAGTGGCAGGTCATGAGGTTCAGCCGCTTGTGATACGTGAGCGACACGTCACAGTTTTTGCACTTGGGCACCCACCCGCACACCTTGCACACGATCATCGGAGCAAATCCCCGCCGGTTCTGAAAAAGGATGACCTGCCGCTCTTGGGCCAAAGCCTCGCGGATGGCAGCAAGCAACGGCGGCGAGAACGGGCCCGACATCATCTTCCGGCGACGCAGGTCTTTCACGTCTACCACACGCACCTCGGGCAGTTGGATGCCCTGATAGCGGGTCATCAGCTCCACCAACCCATACTTACCCGTCTGCGCGTTATAATAACTTTCCATCGAGGGCGTGGCCGTGCCGAGCACGGTCTTCGCGCCAACCATCTGTGCAAGCACGATGCCGGCACTGCGGGCGTGGTATCGCGGCGAGGGATCTTGCTGCTTGAACGAGCTTTCGTGTTCCTCGTCGATGATGACAAGTCCGAGCCGATGGAATGGCAGAAACACTGCCGAACGTGCCCCGAGCACGATGTCGAAAGGATTTTGCGAGAGCTGCTTCTGCCATATCTCCACCCGTTCGGCATCGCTGTACTTGCTGTGGTAGATGCCAAGGCGGTCGCCGAAGACGCGTTGCAGGCGCGAGGTGATCTGCACCGTGAGCGCTATCTCGGGCAAGAGGTAGAGCACCTGCTTGTGCTCGCCGAGCGCCTTGGCGATGAGATGGATATAAAGCTCGGTCTTTCCGCTCGACGTCACGCCGTGGAGCAACACCACATTCTTCTTCATCATCTGCATCAGCAGCCGGTTATAGGCATCCTGCTGGGCCTCGCTGAGAGGCTTGACCAGTTCCGGGCGATAGTCTCCGCCACGGTTCAGCCGCCCCACCTCGCGCTCATAGACATAGAGTATCTTGCGGTCGCAGAGCGATTTCACCACGGCCAACGTGCAATGGCACTCGTTGACCAGTTCCTCACGGGTCACCTCCACCACGTTCGCGCACTTCCCGCCGTCGTCGACAGCATCCCATCCGCTCAGCGCAAGATAGGTGGTGAGCACCTGCTGCTGTTTCACCGCGCGCCCCATCGTGTCTAATGCCACGTGCAAGGCGCGGGCGTTGCGATAGGTTTCGCACAGGCCCACGCAAGTCTCGGTCTTGGCGCGGAAGCCCTCCTCACGCTTCAGCCCCGACGGCAGCGCGGCCTTATAGATGTCGCCAAACGGCGACATGTAGTAATCGCTCATCCATTGCCACAGCCTGAGCTGATGGGGCAACAGCATGGGAGCATGGTCGAGCACGGCAATGATCATCTTCACCTTGTCAGGCTCTATTCCCTCGGCCTTGTCGTGAGGCTCTCCGGCGCAGAGGCCGGTATAGGTCTTGGTCTTGCCCAAGGGTACCAGCACCCGCACGCCCATCGCCAGTCGGGCGGCCATCTCGTCGGAGACCGCATAGGTGAACGTTCCATCCAAAGGCAGGGGTAATATGACGTCTATGTATTTCATATCGAATCTGTGCAAAGTAAGCGAAAAGAAACGAGACGACAAAACGCCGACTCGCAATTTAACATTTGCTTAACGCTGAATGTCTACAAGCCATCGCTCCTCGCGCCGCCGCTTCATGCCTGTGCCGTGGCATCGCACGGGCAACGTAGCCGCCCCCGGTCACGAGGCACGCACAACTGCCATACGCGCCAACGACGTACTTGAATTTTCACGACAAAAACGCTTCTCATTTTCGATTATTTTTTATCACGGACAGCAAACCGGGCAAATTCGGGCAAAATGACGCGATTTCGCAACTCGTTAATAGCCAATACGATACAAAAACAAGCCGTTATTTCATCATCCATTTCCGCCGTCTTCGCATGCGATGACTATCTTTACGCGGCGCAATCGGGCCTCATTCGCAAGGCGAAAGCGGCCTTTTCGTCTCGCCATTAAGCCCTGAACGCACCGCGAAAACGCCATAACGGCAGATGTGGCAGGGTGCAAACACGCAAAAACCCTGCCGCAGAACACCCAAACGGCGTATGGATTTCTTCCGGTTTGAAAATTTCGAAGTGTTAAAATCGTTACCGATTTCCTGACAAAAACGGGCCGTGCGCCACGTCTCTCCCAAGCCCTCCGCACGCAATGTGGCAGTGGGCCGCAGAGCGTTACCCCTCGGTGCGCGGTCTCGCGTGTGCCTTTTGCGCACCCGTCGTGTTACGCTCCCAAAACACACCATCGGTATATCCCTGTATGTCGGGATGGTCAGTGATTTGTAGGAGGCGTTTGGCCGCCCACAAACAATATTCCGGATTGACCTCCACGCCACAGAACCTGCGACCCAACTTGCGGGCCACCACAGCGGCAGTGCCACTGCCCAAGAACGGGTCGAACACCCGGTCGCCGGGCCGCGACGAGGCCAATATCAGTTTGGCATAGAGCTTTTCGGGCTTCTGTGTGGGGTGGTCGGTATTCTCGGCCATCGACCAGAACGGCACACTGATGTCGTCCCAGAAGTTGGAGGGATGGGTCATGCGATAGTTGCCACGCGCTGTCGCCTCCCAGTCTTTAGGCTTGCCGTCGACCTTATAGGGTGCCATGACCCTGCGCCTGAGCATCACCGCGCTTACGTCGAAATAGTAGTCCTTGCTGTTGTTCACCGCAAACCATATATCCTCCATCGCGTTTTTCCAGTTGGCCTTGGCACCGCGCCCCTTCTCCCGTTGCCATGTGATGCGGTTGACCACGGTCAGTCGCTCCTCGATGACACGCTGCATGGACGACGAGCATTTCCAGTCGCCACACATATAAAGCGTGCCGTTGGGTTTCAACTTGTCGCAAACCTTATAAAACCAACTCCTGAGATAGTTCTCGTAGGCCTCGGCTTTCATGGCGGCAAAGCGCCTTCCGTGAAAGTCTTTGTCGAGATTGTAGGGCGGGTCGATGATGATCAGGTCGAAATAGCGGTCGGGAATGAGGTCGAGACAGCGTGACAAGTCGGCGTTGATGACCATATCGTCGCGAAATTCGCGCCTGAGGTCTTCCTCGCTGCTGACCATCGGCAGCAGCCGGCGGGCCTCGTCGTCTGTCACTGTCAGCGTCTTGTTTCTTTCAGCTCTGCTTTTTTGCATGTCGGTCATCGTTCGTGTATTGTGCGGGGCGGGCACCCTGCGCCCGGCGTTTGACAAGCGGGCGGGCGCGGGCAGGGCGTCACTGCCGTGTCTCGACACACAAAGTTAGGAACATATCGTGAGCGGAGCAAAGAAGAATGTGGCTTTAACATTCGCGAACGGCGATTTTCATGGCATGGCGCAAAAGGCATGGGCACAAAAAAACATCGTCGGAACACAAGCTCCGACGATGTGAAATGTAGCGGTACAGGCTCTCAGACAATGGCCGCCAAGCCTTGTCTCACGGCCCATCAAGGCATCTGTCTCAGAAGAAATAGCCGATGGAGATCTGCCAAGAGTTGGCTTTTCCATCAGAGATGGTGTCGTAGGTGTTGTCGATGGTCGACTTGAGCGTGGCATCGGCAGTGTTGCCACAGGCGATGTTGTAATTGGCCGTGAGCTGCAAATGACTGTTGAGCGTCACGCCACCACCCACATTCACGCTCAGCGTAGACTTCTTCAACTGGAACGTGTTCTCATAACTGTCGCTGCTCTTCCAATTGAACGTGTCGTCGCCCACGTTGAAACCAAACTGCGGACCGGCAAAAACGAACACGCCGGCCGCGCTGCCCAAGCCGAAGCCCAAGCGCAGATTGACCGGCACCTCGATGGTCTGCCGCTTCACCGTAGACTCGCCCGAAGATACGGAAATATTCTGGATTTTGGACGACATTTGGTTGTAGAGGGCCGAAACATCCATGCTCAGACCCACCAAAGGCAGGGTGAACTTGGCCGTGGGCCCGATGAACCACCCGGCTCGGTTGCTGCTGTCGAAGACGGTTTCGTCGAAACTGAACTTCGATACGTTGAGACCACCCTTCAATCCTAACTTGAACTGGGCATGTGCCTGCGCCGAAAACAGCAAGGCCACGGCAAACAATAATGCGGATAAATACTTTTTCATGATGTGTGGAAAAATATGCGTTGGAAATTTCGACATGCAATTACGGCACCCACAGGCCGTCATGCATCAGTGGCGCTGGCGCCGCACCGTGACGCGGGCAGACGAAGACCCCGTCGAGGTGGTGGTGGAACGGCGCGATTTCACCTTGGTGGTGCTTGTGCCGGCACCCGAACGGCGACTCTTCTTCACCGCCTTGAGGGCCTTGGGATCTAACGACGCGATGGAGTCCAAGGAGTCTTTGCGAGCCTGATCGCCCCATACGCTCTTCTCAAACCGCGCAATCTCGTTCTCGATACGAAGCTGCTCCTTGCTCAGACGCGCCGTGTCGCCACCGGCAACCTGCGCCAGTGTCTGGCCGAGCATGTTGGTGGTCTTGTAGATCTTGCCCTTGTAGGCATTCGATGTGAAATAGTCGTCGATGCTCATCGTGGCCGCATTGTTCAGGTTGCTGGTCATGATGGTCTGCTTGGCAAGGAACGGAGCGAGGTCGTCATACTTCACCCAGAAGAGCGGATACTTGGTGACGCCGTCGCCGAAATCGTCCTCACGATACATCACCGGGCACAGAGCCAGCACCTTGGTGTGGAAGGTGGCGGTCACTTGGTCATAATATGCGCTCTCTTTCACGAAGTAACCCTTGACCTGACTCGACGGTATGTCGCTGTCGTCTATGTGCACCCCGCGGTCGGTGCGCTCGTAATAGATGCGATAATCGTCCAAAAACTTGAGCGGACTCACGCGCAACGATTCCTCGAACCGCTCGTTGCCGGTGTTCACGTCGTACGAATAGGCTGCGATTCCACCATAGCGCGGACCGGCCATAATGAGCTTGAACATGTAGGTGAAAAGGTTCATCTGCGTGCCCATAGGCTCCACGGGATAATAAAGGCCGGCATTCGCGTCGTCGCTGAGGTTGATCTCCCGGTAAACATCGCGTCTCCACACCACGTCTTCGCTCATCGCCGCCTCGGTGGGAAACGAGATCTGGGCGCGCGTGGTCATGTTGTCCTTGTTGGATTTCTGTGCCGCAGACTGCTGCTCCTGACGTCGAGCCTTGGGTTGCGCCAACGCCATCTGGCACAGACTGCCTATCATGATTATCAAAAAGAGTCTTCTCATCGTATGTGTATCTTATCCTTTTTCTTGTTTATCTGTTGTTCGAGAGGCTTGCCGACAATAGTGGCCATGCGGCGAGACTTGTCATCTCACCTTCACTTCCATTGCTCCCGGCAGCGTGCGGGCAATGCCGTCGGGACCGGTGGCCTTCACTTCGGTGATGTAGAAACGACGGCCGTGCGAAAGTCTTCGGAACTGTTCCATCATCCTTTCGGTAAACTGGTTGCCATTGGAAGCCATCTGTACGGCGTTGCCCATATTGTCATAGAACACCACGGAGAACCCCGTCACCCGGAATTGGATATCGAGAATGCCGTCGTCGATGGCCGCGCTTAACTGCGACACACTCATCAGGCCGCCTTTGTTGAGGTTTCCGCCCTTGAATCTGTCGGTGCCAAGGGGGATGTATGCCGTGGGGTCGGGCAGCTTGCGCACACGGAACGTGAACGGGGGAAAACTGCGAACCTTGCCGCCATCGCGCGCCGAGACATGGAAAGTAACGTCGTGACCCACAGCCGAGGGAACGGCGACATAGCGCCCTGCGCCCGTCGACGTGAGGCTTCCGCCACTCATACTCACCGAAACGGCATTCTGTGGAACGCCCGGAACGCTCACGCTGATGGGGTTACGGTAGCCCGCATAGAGCACGTTCATCAGGTCGGCGGCCACCGTCGCGCCTCCCGGCACGGGAATAACACTGTATTTTTGCAGGAAGTTGCGGCGCAGCACATCGCCGTTGGCGTTACGCATGAGGATGTAACCACTGAACTGATGCTCGCCCACTCCGCCCGCGGAGAAACTGTATTGGCCTGCCGCGGCGTTGATTCGGCTGCCGTTTACATAAATCTCCGGCTGCTTGGTGGTGTCGATGGCGGCCATCACGATGCTCGCGGTGAAGCGTTCTCCCGGATAAAGGGTGGTCTTCTCGGGCACGACAAAGGCCGACAACTTGTTCACACGAATATCCTTCAGGTCGATGTTGGAGACCAAAGTGTGCAGCACTTCGCCCTCGGCGTGGCGCACATCATTCTGCAATTTCGAGAGCAATGTTACCGCGGCAGCCACCGGCATGTTCTCAAACATGTATTCCTGCCAATTCTTTCCCAACGTGTTGGGGCGGCGAGGCACGGCCGTAGAAAGGCTGCTGTTGATGATACGCCGTTGTTCCGGGTCGGTGACATAATTGAGAATACGACTGCGAAAAGAGTTGATGGCATCATAGAGTTTGCCGCCCTGACCGGTAATCGGGGCCAGCATCACGGTGCCCGCGGCATCGATATTGTCGTTGTTTTCTATGTTCTTGACACTGCCTTGAGGCCCATCGGCTTCCTTGACAATGGCTTCTTTGAGCTGTTGGGCATAGTTATAGAGCGAGTCGCTCATGTTCTTGACCTCGGTAGCCTTTTGAAACCACGCCCCTACCTTGGCCGGATTGGCCGCCATCTGGCCCTTGAAGTCGCTGTATAGCGACTCATTCTCGGTCGAAGCGTTGGTTGCTGTGCGGCTCAGTCCGTCCTCCACCACGGCAAATCCGTTGAGCACCTCGGTAGAGATGTTCAACGCAAGCATGGCCAACAAGACGATATACATGAGGTTTATCATCTTTTGACGGGGACTGACGGGTCTTTTTTTGATTGCCATTTGGTATTGTTTCTTGATTCAACAACCGTTTTTCGTCGGCATATCACTATGGATGGCCTGACAAAAAGCTATGGGTTGTCTATATAAACGCTATGGGTTACCTATCTGAACGCTATGGGTTACTGATATGAATACTATGAGTTACCGATATGAATACTATGAGTTACTACCCGATGGAGATTGTGTAGGCGTGGCGCCCGGTGCCGCAACGTGCATGTTGACGGTCATCGCCTCGATCATTCGAGCGTAGATTTGGTTGAGCTGCTCGATCTGTCGGGCCATCTTTCGGGTTTGATCGTTGATCTGATCGATTGTTCCTATTTGCTGGCTGGCACCCTTGAGCTGCATCTCATAGACCTTGCTGATACCGGTAAGCGTGCGGTTAAGATTCTCCATCTCCTCGCTGTCACGGGTGAGACGGGTACTCTGCTCGTTGACCTTCTGCAGTGTTTCCACGAGTTTCTGCAACTCGTCCACATAGCTTGCCTGTGCCTCGTTGAGCTGTTGGGCCTCTTCTGCCGACATCTGTGGCACGTAATTGGGCTGCGCAGAGACCACACCCACCGGCGAAGAATATTCTGACGCCTCAGCGACGGCAGCCGAAACGGGCTGTACGGGGGCTGCGGAGGAGGATGACTGATGTGCCGATGCCGCGGCGACCGATACCGAAGGGGCCACTGCAGCAGGCTCATGATTCTTGTCATAGACCACCACACCGCTGGCCA
>DBQL01000202.1:24143-30100 GCA_002305235.1 Prevotella sp. UBA1395
GTATCCATCCACTTCTGCAGACGGTACACAATATTATACTTACTATATTCAGTCATGATGCTTATTTCTTTTTAGGTTTACCGGTAGTGGAGTTTGCCAGCGAGCGCACACAGCGGAATCCGATGTACGAGCGGGGCTGATTTTGATACTCCCACGTGCGCCATGCCGAGCGTATATAGCTCTCNNTCTTCCTTGGCCGCGTTGTATTGCAACTGCGGGTTCAAGTCGTTCATGGCATCGGCTCCTGCCTCGGTGAAGATGGTGCTTGTCCACTCCGCCACGTTACCCGCCATGTCGAAAAGCCCGTTGCTGTTGGGCGAGTAAGAGGCCACCTTGCTCGTGATGAGGTTACCGTCTTTGGTGTAATTGCCACGGTCGGGCTTGAAATTAGCATAGAAACATCCGTTGCCATTGGCCATATCCTTGTTCTGCCAAGGAAACTCCGACTGGTCCTTCCCGCGTGCGGCATACTCCCATTCGGCCTCGGTGGGCAGTCGGTACCGCTGTATGTAGCGTGCCTCCGGACCCAAGCCCTTGAGCAGATAGTCCGTGCGCCATGCGCAGAAAGCATTGGCTTGCTCCCACGTCACGCCCACCACGGGATAGTCGTTATATGCGGCGTTGGTGAAATAGTTGCGCAGGTAGGTCTCGTTCTCGGAGTTTTGAAAATCGTTGACCCATACCGTGGTGTCGGGATAGATATTCACGATATAGGTGTTGAGGAAGTCCCACGGTCCCGAAAGCGGCCGGTTGATGGTTTCTCTCACGATCTTCCCGTTGTCGTCGATGTATGCCGTGTCTTTGCTGATCATCACCGTTTCGTCGGGGTCGACAGTGTAGTCTGTGTTCAGGTTGCGCTCCTCCGGGTTAAGCCTGTTGCGGCGGAGTGCGGCGGTAACATAGTCGTAGACCTCATACCGATAGTTCATCTGACTGTAATCGAGCAGTTTCTCGCCCGTCACGGGATTGGTGACATAGAGGCTTTCGATGGCTCTCTGCTCGTCTTCGTTGGGTTTTCGCGGCAGCCGCTTGTTCCAGTCCAAGTGGGGCGTGACGGGATCGCCGTTCTTGTCTTCGGTAATCATGTAGGTCTCATCGCCTCCGTATGCCGGGTCGGCCAGTCGGGTGCGGAGAATACTGTCGCGAACCCACATCACAAACTGCTTGTACTGCGAGTTGGTGACCTCGGTCTCGTCCATCCAAAATCCGTCCACGGAGATGTCTTTCACCGGAGTTTTCTTGCCCCACAGGCTGTCTTGGTCTTGCAGACCCATCTTGAGATAGCCGCGATTGACACGTACCATGCCGTAGGGAGTAGGCTCGGTGAACGCCTTTCCGCTCACGCCCACCACCTCTCCGCCCCTTCCTGAAGCCGAGGCCGACTTGGCACTGAAACATCCCGAGAGTGTTGTCATGACAGACAACACACATAAAGCTATGACTATAATCTTCTTCATATATCTTCTTTAGTCCTCGCATCAGGAATGACCATGACTCCCGCTCAGAGGATTCTTACGCTTTTGTGCAGATTCTTGCCGCGTTTCACCAAGTTGATGTCGTGCTGATAGCCGATGAACAACTCATGGCTGCCGTTGCCCGGATTGATGGCCGAGGTATAGAACTCGTAGCTATAACCCAGCGTGACGCCGTGGAAATTGCCGCCCACCAATACGGAAACCGAGTTGGTGGGACTGTAACTCACTCCTCCGTACATCATCTTGTCATCATTCGTATAGACCAACCGGCCCGTCACGTCGACCCGATAAGCCACCATATCGCTCTTGACCAGCAACGATGGCTTTATGGTTAGAAACGGATTCCGCAGTTTAATATTGTATCCTCCTGTCAAATAATAGGTTCGGTCTATCTTCAACTCGTTGGTCTGGCCAAGGCTGACGAGGGGCGAGGTGAGGTGTTGCGCCGATACCCCGACATACCATTGGCGGTGGGTGTAATAGAGTCCGAAGCCCATATCGATGGCCTGCCCGGTGACTTGCGCGGTAGAAAAGGCGGGGTCGCCACCGGTTTCCAAGTCGAGTTTCGACCCGTCGAAACTCTCGCTGAGCAGTCCGGCCTGTGCGCCGACACTCATCTCGCCACCGGCAATCTTGAATTTCAGGGCATATTGCAGAGCCAGCCGCTGGTGGGTAAAGAGTCCGATCTTGTCGTTCATGAACATCAGTCCCGCGCCATGATAGCTTTTCATGGCGTAGAACGGCATGTCGGCCGAGGCGTATGCGGTCTGCGGATTGTGCTCAAAGCCCGCCATGTCGAGCGCGTAGGCAACGGTGGCGTTGAGCTTGGGCTGCTTGCCGGCGGCGGCAGGATTATACGCCGTCTCCATGTCAAAATAATGACTGAACGACGGGTCATACTGCGCGCGTGACGAAGCGGCAGCTCCCAACAACATCGATATGATGAGCAAATGGCGTCTTAACACGTGTGAATAACGGAGCATGCGCCGGGTTTATTGCATAAAAAAACCGTTCTTAAAACTAAGAACGGCACAAAATTATATTTTTCAAGTTAATACTCATCCTCATTCCAAAGGAAATCGTCCTTAGTAGGATAGTCGGGCCAGATGTCCTCGATGCTCTCATACACATCGCCCTCGTCTTCTATCTCCTGCAGATTTTCCAACACTTCTGCCGGCGCGCCCGAGCGAATGGCGTAGTCTATCAACTCTTCTTTGGTGGCAGGCCAAGGAGCATCCTCCAACTTAGAAGCTAAATCCAAAGTCCAATACATAGTTATAATATTTATGGTTGATTTTTCTTGTGGCGCAAAAATAAGCAATTTCTTTGTATTCGCAAATTTTTTGACTTCTTTTTTAGGATATAATACAAATTATACTGCATTTTTGTTGAACTTGAAACATCATTGTCTTTTCTCACCGCAGATTCACCGCGTACGAGCGTTTGTGCATGGCCATATCGAAGAACACCAGCCCGCAGTCGTAGAGGTCGAAACTGATGCCCGCGAGATGGCTCTCTTGTATCTCGCGCCACGCTTGCGCAAACTCCTTGGAACGGTGTATATGCTCCACGATGAGCAGCGCGCCGGCATCTGCCCGCCGTGCGAAAGGCTCGAACAGCCGGCGGCAGTCGGCCACCGACGAGAGCACCAGCACGTCGCACGCACCGCCCTCTCCCGCGGCCGCGGCATCACGCCCCACCACCGTCGAGGCACGGCATCCGGCACGGATATAGGCCGCACGGTAATCGTCGCCACGGCCGCCAACCGACCACACCCGCCGACCCACGGCATTAGACAGTCGCAGATACAGTTCGCCGAGGGCACGCTCCCTGCCTCCGAGCGCCGGGAAGCTCTTGGCAAGGTCGTCGTAAGCATAATAGGGATAACGCTCATGGATGACATAACGTATCATGCCGTAAGCCCACGGCGACTGCACGCCGAAGCCCCGTGTGCGCGGCACACGCCGCAACCATGCCCATCTACGCCTCAAGCTGTCTGTGACCAGTGATATGATTCGCATGTATTATCAACGACAAATGCGCCCGATTATTGTCAGTCGCCGGCCTGCGGCGCGTTTCTCCGCCGTGTCCGCATCACACGGGCACACACGCCGCTCCATCCCCATGTGCTGTCATCGCGGCGCGACCATCGGCAAGCCGGCACGCCAAATGACCATGCAAGAGCAGCATGACCGCACGGGCGGCAGACGCGTCATCGCTCCGATTGTCAAGATTATATCATGAATTTTAACACTTGAAAATGCTCAAACGAGAGCGAACGAATACCCTCCCTTCCGTGCTATCGTCTCGTTTTCGGCCAAACATTCATCTCTTCGAATGCCGAGAACCGCCTTTTCGCCCACCGAAAGAGGCTCAATGGGCACGTCATGGCTATGCTTTCGCAGTGCGATTGCTATCTCATCGCGACGCGAAAGCATAGCTATCGCACGCCAATCGCCACCATTGAAACACACAAAAGCTATCCAAAACCCATAATAACCTATCCATCAACATCTTACGAAACAACCTCATTTTCCGCAAATTTCGGCCCCAAGATATTCGTGATGGAAAATAATCGCAAACGAGAGAAGCTTTTGTCAAGATTTATCAACCGTGCTTACGATACCGGTGCATTTGCCCATAAGCACCTTCTTGATGAATAGGGGCAAGGGTATTGCTACTTCTCTCTCAAACTCAACAACTCTATTATACGAGACAACTTGCGGGAGCAGATGGCGAAGGTGCCCGCAGACTTTCTCAAAAAAAAGTGCTTGAGGCACCGATAGCCGGAATCATGAAAGAGAATCATGATAAGCATCACCTCTGCCTTGGACGTCATGGAATCACGGTGATAACTACGGTGGGTATTGCTTTTATAGTATATTTTGCTATCATGGTATCAAGAAACTTGAAAAAATCGTATGCCATACAAAATAATTCGGTAGCTTTATCCTCGGTCATCATAGCGATCTTTTGTTTGTATTTCTTTGATTTTCAACATCATAAAGATACAACTGTTTTCGCTAATCACCAATTATTCGTCGAACTCACGCTAAAATACATCAATTATGAAAAAGACATTTTTTATACTATCTATAATTTTAGGGGTGATGGCATTAAATGCACAGTCTTTAACTTCAAGCCGGACAGCAGAAGTATCAAACAAAGAAATTCTTATAGAGACCGCAAAGAATGTAGCAATGACCTATGGGCCTGAATATGTTCCTTTTTTCAAAGATGCAAAGATTTCTGAGGCTCAAGTTTTCAACAAGGAAGACTACGGAGATAGTTTCCCAGAAATAAGAAAACAGATAGGAAGAAAGTACTATACGATTACTTTCACATATGATAGCACTTCTGTCAAGTTTGCTTTCGACTATGCAGCAAAAGTAAGAATATGGAAAGATACAAGAGAACCTATGGATGTTATTTTTGGTAATGGAATGGGGAGGAATTTTCTTTTCCGAAACCTTAAAAAACAAGCAAACCATTCGGCTAAAAAGAGAAAGAAAATGGAACATGGCTTAATAGAGACAGTTCCTCTACAAACAGAAAAAGAACCAGAAAACATTTGGAATTAAAAAATATCTTTCTTCTAAATAGGAATAAGACGCTGCAGCGTTTTATTTCTATTTTGAGACCTATACAAAACTTTCGGTCTATATATTTGCCCATTTACATCGGCAAGCAAGTAGACAATAAGTTGTACTAACCTGAGTTCGGGATAAGAAACTTATAATAAAAGTAGGTAAGTATCCCAAGGATGCGCATCGGCGCAATCGGGCGTGCCGTATAAGCCGTTCGGAAATCGTGACGATACTCATCTGCTTTCACTATGGCTCGTTCGCCAATTTTAAGCATTACTACCTGTTCTATGTGAAGGAACACCTTGCTGACCTGTTTTCCGACCAACTCTCATATAACAGCTTTGTGGAACTCGAGGCACAACTTTCGGTGGAAATGATGCTATTTTTGCAAGTGTACTGCTTCGGTCGTTGCACGGGGATAAGTTTTGTGGAGAGCACCTGTATCCCTGTCTGCCATAACAAGCGCATCAGGCCCAACAGGGTGTTCAGGGACTATACTGTTGTGACGATCTCAAGAACATTGCTTAGGCAGAACCCTCAACCTAACTTTTCACCATATTACATCTTTCAAGATTCTGTCAGTTTTAGCTCGTTCACAAGACGTGCTATGGCGGGATTCTCATCTATGATCCTTCGCACGATTTTTCTTTCTATTTGAAGAACCGGGGTATAGCATCTTATCAGATGGCATAATTCACCTTCTAAATGTTGCTGCACTTCCCACCGGTCTGAATGCTCGAAGCGATGTGACAGTTGCTTTTGCACCAGCTCGTCAAATTGATAGAAGTGTATCAGCAGGTTGCTCTTCCCCAACTTGCCGAGGCTCCAAATCTGTTTTCTGATTTCATCCAAAGACAACAGAGAGTATGCGTACTTTTCCTTATTCGCCCAAAAT
>DBQL01000229.1 GCA_002305235.1 Prevotella sp. UBA1395
TGGGTTGACCAAATGTGTTAATATTCCCAAACTTGGAATAAGAAAAGTTAGAGAGCCCTCACCCGACCTCCGTTCTATGGATATTTAGGCTAATTTTGCATCTCATCGGGTCAAGGCGACACAACGTCCTTGCTCACCCATCAACATGCTATTTATGAAAAAATTGGAACAAATCATTCTCTTGGCCACATGTCTTGCCATCATGATGATGGCGGCCATGATGCGTGACAGCCGGGTGTGGGGCCACACGCCATCTGACGGCGCACAGGCCACAGACAGCACGCAGGCGCAGGCAGATGTCATGCGACAGACCGCCGACGGTACGCTCATCGTCAACACCACCGCCATTGGCAAAGACATCGTGGGCTACGGCGGACCGGTGCCGGTGGAGATTGCCATCAAGGACAACCGGGTGGTGAGCGTCAAGGCCCTGCCCAATACCGAGACACCCGACTTCTTTGCCCAAGCCTCCCGACTGATAGACAGTTGGAACGGGAAAACCGTGGACGAGGCGGTGACGATGAAGGTCGATGCCGTGAGTGGCGCCACCTTCTCCTCAAGGGCCATCATCGACAACGTGCGGGCCGGACTGCGCCATGCCTCGAACGCTTCGCACAGCCCCGGCCTCTTGGATAAGATGGACCACAGCGCCAAAACCATTGCCGGGCTTATCGTGGTGCTGATGGCCGCCATCGTACCCCTGTTCTATCGCGGCAAACGCTATCGCACCGCACAACTGGTGCTCAACGTGGTGGTGCTCGGACTGTGGGGTGGCACATTCCTCAACTGGTCGATGTTCGTGGCCTACTTCTCCGGCGGCATCAACGTATGGATCTCGCTCGTGCCCATCGTGATGCTCGTCACGGCATTCATCTATCCGCTCTTTGGCAAGAAAAACTATTACTGCACTCACATCTGCCCCTTCGGGTCGCTGCAAGAACTGGCCGGACGGCCCATGAAGCGCAAGTGGAAGCTCGGCTCGACCACGGTGAAATGGCTGGGACGTTTCCGGCAGGCGCTCTTTGCCACACTCATGGTGCTCATGCTCACCGGCACGGGCTTCGAATGGATGGACTACGAGCTGTTCTCGGCATTCATCTTCCAGTCGGCCGCCACCGTGGTCATCGTCCTGGCCATCGTGTTTGTGGTGCTCTCGGTGTTTGTAACCCGACCCTATTGCCGTTTCGTCTGCCCCACCGGAACCCTCTTCAAGCTGGCCGAAGGCAACAAATAACCCGCATGGCGCACCCCCGACCCTATCGCAACATTCAACCACAACCCCACAACTCAACACAAATATGAAAGCAAGTTCTCTTCTCAGCCTCATCCTCGCCGTGGCATTGGTCATCGTATGCGGGCGCATGGCATTCTCCGGCAAATCCTCGGCCGACGACAAGGCGCAGGCCGACACCGCGGTCAATGTGGCCCTCGACAACATCATGACGCGCGCCAGCGTGCGCTCGTACACCGCGCAAGAGGTGCCCGACAGTCTCGTCACCCTGCTGCTCAAGGCCGGCATGGCAGCACCCTCGGCCAAAGACATGAGACCGTGGCGATTTGTCGCCGTGACCGACAAAGACCAGCTCACCGCCCTCTCGAAAGCCAACCCCTACGCCGCACCCGTGGCAAAGGCTCCGCTGGTGATCGTGGTGTGTGGCGACATGCGCAAGGCGATGGAGGGTGAAGGCCGTGACAACTGGATTCTCGACACCTCGGCAGCCTCGGAAAACATCCTCCTCGCAGCCCATGCCCTCGGACTCGGAGCGGTATGGACGGGCGTCTATCCGGTGAAAAAGCGCGTAGACGCCGTATCGCGCGTGCTCGAGCTGCCCCAAGAGGTGGTACCCCTCTGTGCCATCGCCATAGGATACCCCGACGGCAAGGTTACCCCCAAAGACAAATGGGATGAAGACAACGTGTCGTATGACGCCTATGACGAATAATATTTTTCATGAAAGTATAAATCGCTGACTATCAATACGATAGCCACCTTGCAAAAACAGCTTTGCGATAGCTATCGAATCGCGTCGCGATTACTATCTAATCGTCTCTCGATTGCTATCTTTTCGCGACGCGATTAGATAGTAATCGAGAGACCACTCAATAAGCACCATATAGACAGCAAGAAGCCGCATCACGAGTGATACGGCTTCTGCTATCTTTTTTTGAGTTATTCCTGTCTGANNCTGAATCTTTTTATACCTTAAAAACTAATAACCTATCAATCTGAACAATCTCTTTGTTCTACCTAATGAAAACTAAAAACCTAATTATACTACTAACCTATAACCTAAATGATTTATCAATTTTAACGCTGCAAAGATACGGCAAGAATCAATACCCTCCAAATTTTTAAGTGTATTTTTAACCAAATTAAACATTTTGTGCTCGTACACAGTATATTAGAATGTTTGCGTTAACAATTTTGCGCACATCAATGCCCATTGGTGTGCAATGAGGGTGTCGTCGCCGAGTAATCACCATGTACCCGCCACGTCCGAGCCACCGTCGATTTTCCGGGTGTAAGCGCTCTTTCATCAAACTTTCTTGACCTTTTCACGACGATTTTAAAGAAAAATCATTATATTTGCTACATTAATCTTACCTAACATTTACCAAACATTCAATCGACATGGAATATATCCCTATGGTATTTTGGCTCATCCCCATTGCCTCGGTATGCGCACTGGGAATGGCGTGGCTCTTC
>DBQL01000228.1 GCA_002305235.1 Prevotella sp. UBA1395
CATCGGTACCTATGACATGAACGGGACGGCAATGGACTTTGCTTGTGGCTTTCAGAGAGTCAAAACCATTTAACTTATGATAGACCAAATAGTTAACTATAATAAAACCTTTGTAGAACAACGAGGTTACGAGAAGTATCTTACCGATAAATATCCCAACAAGAAATTGGCAGTGTTGTCGTGTATGGACACGCGATTGACAGAGCTCCTTCCTGCGGCCTTGGGACTGAAAAATGGCGATGCTAAAATCATCAAGAATGCCGGTGGTCTGGTTATCGCACCGTTTGATTCGGCCATGCGAAGTCTGATAGTGGCCATCTACGAACTCGGGGTGGAAGAAATCATGGTGGTGGCCCATTCGAATTGCGGGGCGTGTCACATGAACTATGATCATATCTATCATCAGATGATTGTCAGAGGGGTGAAGGAAGAAACCATTGAAATTATCCGGAAGTGTGGAGTCGACCTGCATCACTGGTTGGAGGGTTTCAAGAATACCCACGAGTCTGTACGAAAGACGGTCGGGGAGATTAAGACTCATCCGCTCATTCCCAAAGACATTGAGGTTCGTGGGTTTATCATCGACTCGACGACCGGCAGACTGGAGGAAGTGGTGTGATATGATTCTCCCTGATCAAAGAATTATTCAGTTGAATCCTATCGAGCGTTGAACTCTTACGGAGTTCGATATACTCCATGCGTCGGTATGACAGGGTGGACCTTGCCGCACTCGTCAACCCTACCCTATTGAATGTTGGGCACATCCGGGTACGTCACAACCCCAAGGGTACAATTGTTGATTACGAATGATTTACCACACGCGCCTTTATGTTTATTGAAGAATAACAATCCTCATGAATGACCGACTGCTGACCGTGTAATCTTTCCTCCGTTTTGTGTAATCACACATACCATATAACGTCATAACTTTGCATTCGGAAAATTTTTAAGGTTATGGACAAGAAAATCATTTTGATTACGGGGGCGTCAAGCGGCATTGGCCGTGAGATAATAATATGGTTGGCCAAATAAGGCCATAGAGCGTTGAGAGGGTTACCACCACAAGTTTTTTTTGGCTACGAGGAGAAAGTAGAGCAAGTCTCTGGCAGATTCTTTGACAATTGCAAGGAACAGAAGATTGCGGCGAAATGAGGCAATGCTGATATCCAACAGAGAATATGGGACTTCTGCGATGCGACTTGTAAGTACTACCTGCAATTTTCCTCGTGATGAGGGCTTATTGTCTGATGCCGGTGTGTACTTTGACGATAGGTAAAGATACCATTCCGGTAAGAACGACAAGACCATTCTCCTGCAGAGATATAAGGTTGTGCTTATATTTTACATGAGAATTGGTCTTTTTTTATTATCTTTGCCATATCCATATTAAATACGAGCGCCAATCCATTGACTGCGGCTGATCATCACGCCCTGATACCGCTCTTACAAATATGATACGGTTATAGACAACGCAAACATTATCTTTATGAGAGAGCAAATTCAAAAAAACATCGAGACCCATCTATTCATTCCTGCTTTGCATTTCCTGCACCGCGAGAAATCGAGCGGTATCGTTCTTGGAGTGTTCGTTGTATTGGCGCTGGTGCTTGCCAACTCACCTCTGAGCGATGAGTATATGCATTTCCTTGAGCATCATTTCGGGTTTATCATCAATGACAAGCCCTATCTTAATTTCAGTATCGGACACTGGGTGAACGATGGACTGATGTCGATGTTCTTCTTTGTAGTAGGACTCGAGCTGAAACGAGAGTTTATCGGTGGAGAGCTGCGCGACTTCCGCAAGGTGACGCTGCCGGTGATGGCTGCCGTGTTTGGCATGTTGTTTCCGGCCATCTTCTATCTGCTTTTCAACTTTGGAACACCGGAATCGGCCGGATGGGGTATTCCCATGGCCACCGACATTGCCTTTGCCCTCGCCATTGTCTATTTGTTGGGTGATCGCGTTCCTGTCTCTGCCAAGGTATTTCTCACTACGCTCGCCATTGTCGACGACTTGGGGAGTGTCATCGTCATTGCATTGTTCTACACCTCACAGATTAACATTTTGAATCTTGGTTTAGGACTCGCCTTCCTCGTGCTGATGTTTATCGGCAATCGCCTTGGCGTGAAGAATGTATTATTCTATGGCATTTTGGGCATTGGCGGAGTATGGGTATCGTTCCTCACTTCGGGCATTCACGCCACCATTTCGGCGGTGCTTGCCGCGATGGTGATTCCTGCCGACTCGCGCATTCCTGAGGCAGCTTTCATTGCACGCATCAAGAAGCTGACCCGACAGTTTGAGCGTGCAGACTCCAATGATGTTCGGACACTCGAACCCGACCAACTGAAAATACTCGCTAAGGTTCAGCAAAACTCTGCGCAGGCCATCCCTCCGCTCCAACAGCTCGAGCATCAACTGCATCCTTTTGTTTCGTTTATCGTGATGCCCATCTTCGCACTGGCCAATGCGGGCATTTCCTTCGTCGACATGGATATTCAGGTGCTCTTTGCCAACCGAGTTGCCATAGGTGTCCTGTGCGGCTTGCTGTTGGGCAAGCCCCTCGGTATCATGGTTGCCGTATGGGTCACGGAAAAATTGGGTATTGGTAGACGGTCACGCTCCATGACATGGCGAATGGTGGCGGGTATCGGTTGTCTGGCCTCCATCGGCTTCACCATGTCGATGTTCATCACCATGCTGGCTTTCACCACATACGAGCATTTTGTTCAGGCAAAAGTGGGTATCTTTGTTGCCTCAATCATTGGTGCTATCATCGGCTATCTGCTGTTGAAAAAGAAATAGCAATATCACGGCAGATGGTCAGGTTGGTTATATCATGATGAATGGTGATGTCAATATGCTCATCGCGCTGTTGTCCCTCGTCTTCGATAACAAAATAGGCGGCATCGGTGCGATGAGCAAACTGCTCATATAGGGTGTCTGTACGCGGGTCGTCGTAGACCGTATTTTTCAGTGGGGCACCCAGTTCCACGAAGGCCATCTTGGCTATCATGGCCACGGCGGCATTATCTTTAAACTCTATATTTCTGATTAGCATCGGGGTTTGATTTGTTGCTTGCAAAGTTACGTATATTTTTGGAAATGCCATGATATGCAAAGCGTTATACGCTGCTACGGCCTGTCTGATAGCATTTTACAGACAGGGTCCTCGCGAACAATCGTCGGCGCAGCCTTGCCTTTAAGTATCAGCACCTTCTTGCCTTGTCGATATATATGAAGTTGCCGCTGGCGCACTACGGCTGTCAGTTCTTCGTCCTCCTGCATTGCTATCCAAAGCGAATGGTATATCCCCTCCGCTTCAAAAAGTTTCTGCTGCAAATGAGAGCATAGATTGGTGGTGTCAATGGTTATCATCTATATTTTTTAGTTTAATCTTACACAGATATTATTTCAAGAAATGTGTCCGTATTGAGTAAAAAGAACCGGCCAATTTTGTGAATTTATGTGGTCCAACTCAAAATTATAATTTATGCTTATTACAAAGAAACAAATTTTTACCCATATACACAAGGAAGAAGATAAAAAAATGGTCTTCATGATTTGATGGATACGCTTCATAGAAGTATGATATTCGCTAAATACTCTGAATTTCTGTCCTTCCTTGTTGGAAACAAGAACAACGACAACCCTCTTGGCAATAGCTGTGCACGAGCCGGAATACCTTGATTTTTGTTCTGACCGTCATCGAAAAGAAATACGGAAGATGCTCTTTATCGAGAACATACCTGTGGAGACTTTCGATATTTGGAGTCAGATTTTCGATTACAAGAAAGACAGGAGCATGCAGGGTGTGGTACAGCTGGTTGCCGACGGCATCAAAAGCCTTGTTAAAACCATCTTGACGAAATATGACAGCTTTGAGACCGCTGTTTGCTTCATAATAAGTCATGAGATTATTAAAACAAAATCCTAATAAATAATAATTGCCATGAGTAAAATAATAAAAAAAGAAAACAGAAGTTGACTTTTTGAAATATTTTTGATATATTTGTAATCATAGTGTGCTATTAGAAGGTCTAATACAGATACTTGAAACAATAATTGGTAACATTTTGGTCAATTGATCAAATTGTATTTTCTGATGCCGGCTGTATCTGCGAACATCATGAGGGCATCGTTATTCTATGATTGAAGCCTCGACAGATACATCGGTAATGTTTCTTTAAAGTTCACTATGATATCATGTAACCATGCTACGTGATGAGTAGCAAAAAAATAAAATGTATGAAATTAATTATTGTATCAAACAGGTTACCCGTGAGGGTGAGAGAAACAAAGGATGACAACTTTGAGTTTGAACGAAGCGAAGGAGGACTCGCAACAGGACTTAGTTCGCTCGATTCTGACTATGAGACCCATTGGGTAGGCTGGCCGGGCATAAATGTTCGGAAAAAGAGCTCGGAAAAGTCGATCAAGGCCTCACTCGCCGCCATGAACTATCATCCCGTGTTTCTAACTACCCTCCAATACAACAACTACTATGAAGGTTACAGCAACAGCACATTATGGCCTTTATGCCATTATTTTTATTCCTATTCCCAACAAAAGAGGAAATATTGGGAGGCTTATCAAGATGTCAACCGACTGTTTTGCGAGAAGGTATTAGAGGTTGTCAAGAAAGACGATTTCGTTTGGATACAGGATTATCAGTTGATGCTCCTTCCCCAGATGCTTCGTGAGCAGCGACCCGAACTGCATATCGGTTACTTTCATCATATTCCATTTCCCTCGTACGAGCTATTCAGGGTGTTACCCGATAGAAACCAGCTCCTGAAGGGATTGCTGGGGGCCGACCTTGTGGCCTTTCACACACACGACTACATGCGACACTTTATCAGTGCGGTAGAAAGAACCCTACACAAAGTGTTCAATCTGAACGAGTTGATTGAGGGTAACAGAGCTGTGCACGCAGAAGCATTGCCAATGGGTATCAACTACCGACTGTATAGTGAGTCATACAAGAAGCTGAAGGTAAGAGAGTGCATCTCCAAAATGAGCAAACAGTTTGAGGGTAGGAAAATCATACTCTCTGTCGACCGTCTTGACTACAGCAAGGGCATTCTCCATCGCCTCGTGGGATTTGAAACCTTTCTGGCCCATCATCCGGAATATATCGGCAAAGTAACACTGGCTATGGTGGTGGTCCCCTCACGCGACAAAGTGGAGAGATACGCGGAGATGAAACGCAAGATTGATGAGCGTATCAGTAACATCAATGGACGATATGCCACAATGGGGTGGACGCCGGTGGCTTATTTTTATCATGGATTCCCCTTCGAGGAACTTGTAGCCATGTATGAGTTGGCCGACATCGCCCTCGTCACCCCATTGCGCGACGGCATGAATCTGGTGGCCAAGGAATATGTCGCCACCAAGCATCATCATGACGGTGTCCTGATCTTGAGTGAGATGGCTGGCGCAGCCACCGAACTCAAGGAATCGATTCTCATCAATCCCAATGATGCCGAACAGATTGCCAATGCCATTTATCAGGCTCTTGAGATGCCTGCCGAAGAGCGGCAGCGGAGAATGGCGAGTATGAAAGCCAAAATCAAACAGCAGACGGTCGACAAATGGGCGGAAGACTTCATGTCGGAGTGGACGCAAGTGGTAGACCGAAACAATTTGCTGAAAAATAAGTTTGTCAATGAGTCGGTATGCCGGCATATTGACGCTGCTTACCAAAAAGCTCGGCGTCGGCTCATTGTCTTAGACTATGACGGTACGTTGTCGGGCTTCAAGAACAACCCTATGGATGCCAAGCCCACCACTGAGACGATGTACTTGCTGAGCCGTCTGTGCAAAGACAAGAGTAATAAAGTGGTGATCAACAGCGGTCGCGACAAAGAGAATCTTGACCTATGGTTTGGACAGATAGACGGCTTGGATTTAGCTGCCGAGCACGGGGCCAGTTATAAAGAGGGAGGTATTTGGCACGACACCATCGAAAA
>DBQL01000010.1:0-1879 GCA_002305235.1 Prevotella sp. UBA1395
GAAATTATGGTTACCGCACAAGGGTTGAATCTGTTATGGGCAGAGGTTCATGAGCCTGTCTTGTCATGACAAGGGCTTCATCATTTCTCCTGATTACATTCTCCTTACTCACTATTCAAACCCAAGCTCCACCCTTGCCTCTTCGCTCATCATGCTTTGATCCCATGCCGGTTCGAAGACGAGGTTGATATTGGCGCTTGTCACGCCTTCCACGCCCTCCACTTTGGTGCGTACATCCTCGAGGATAAAGTCGGCGGCGGGACACGAGGGAGCTGTGAAAGTCATATCCAAGTCGAGTGTTCCGTTGTCCTGCACATCGATCTTATAGATCATTCCGAGGTCGAAGATGTTGACAGGGATCTCCGGATCATACACCGTTTTGAGCACATCGACGATGCGTTCCTCTATTCTGGTCTTTTCTTCTTGTGTCATTTTGCTAACAATTAGTTTACTTTGCGAATTTAATCAATATTTTTTAAAGTGCAAAGCAAAACCCCGACGAATTGTCGTCCCATACTATTCTCTCTCTCATTCTTTCTTCTTTCCACTCCCGGCTTCCAACCTTCCATTCCCCTTTCTTCATTCATCATTCCCCCTTCCTCATTCTTTTCATTCCCCCTTCCTCATTCGTCCCTCCCCATTTTTCATTCTTTTCATTCGTCATTCCACATTCATCATTCGTCATTTCCTATATTTTTCCTTCTTCGAGATAGCTGTAATATCGTCCGTCGGTGACGATCACGTGGTCCAAGAAGTGGATTCTCATCACCTCACAAGCCTTTTTGATCTGCGTGGTGAGTTGGTCATCCTGCCGACTTGGCGTGATGTTTCCGCTGGGGTGGTTGTGGCATACGGCGAGCACGGTGGTATTGTTCATCAGGGCCTGCTTCATGATTACCCGGACATCGACCGCCGTTTCGGTGATGCCGCCATGACTCACACAGATCTCCTTGATGAGTTTGAACGCCTGATTCATCAACAAAACGTGGAACTCCTCGACATCGAGGTCTTGCAACCGGGGGTGCATGAGGTTGTAAATGGCCGTCGCCGACCCGAGAGTCTCGCGCTGTTCGGCATCGGAGTCTTTTCGTCTCTTGCCCAGTTCGCATGCCGCAAGGATGGTGATGGCTTTGGCAGGACCCATGCCGTGGTATGTTGTCAGTTCGGCAATGGTTCTCTTTCCGAGTGTGTTGAGATTATTGTTGCAGTCGGCGAGCACCCTTCTCATGAGGTCCACGGCACTCTCTTTGGCCGATCCGGAGCCGATGAGGATCGCCAACAGCTCCGCATCGCTCAGGGCTGCGGCCCCCAGTCGTTCGAGTTTCTCGCGCGGACGGTCGTCTTCCGACCAGTTGTTGATAGGCAGTTTCATCACGTTTTGAAGGCTCAAGGTATGTTTTGGCAGCCACGACCGGTGCCCCGTGGGTTCCCGGGAGCATCCCGGTCGGCGTGCCGACAAGATTTATTTGTAGAAGTTTTTGCTGTATGCGGTGAACTCATCCTGCCCTCTCATGCAGCGTTTCCACCACGCCTCGATGAATCCGCAGCCGTAGCCCATGAGCTGAGTGAAGGCGGCACGGATGGAGAGGATGCCGATATGGAGACTGCGGTAGCGGGCTGACGCATCGGCGAAGATGAGCAGTGAGTAGACCAACAGAGGGAGCAGGGCGGCTGTGCAGAGCATCAGGCCGAACGGAGAGTCTACGTGTGGGCCGACAAAGATGCCCACGAGAACCCCGGCGCAGAACATTACCGCAAGGAAACCCACCCCCACGGTGAACGCCATCGGCAGCAGATGCACGAGCTTGAGGCTCTCGGGGTACTTCTTGTACAGGTTGATTCGCGCGATGCCGCTGTTGTAAACCTGTCGCCAGAACTT
>DBQL01000010.1:1934-4934 GCA_002305235.1 Prevotella sp. UBA1395
GCGAATCCTCCCAACTGTTGGTAGACCTCGCGTCGTATGCCCATGTTGAACGACCGTGGGTAGAATTTGTCGAGCTTTTTCTTTCCTCCGCGGATGCCGCCGGTGGTGAAAAAGCTGGTCATGGAGTAGGAGATGGCCTTCTGCGTGGGTGTGAACGACTCGTGCGCGCGGTCCGGTCCGCCGAAGGCGTCGCAGGGATTGTCGTCCAATTCCTTGCTCACCGCCTCCAGATAGCCCTCGGGCAGCACCACGTCAGAGTCTAAGATGATGAGGTAGTCGCCCTGCGCGCGCTCCGCACCATAGTTGCGGCTCTGTCCGGGACCGCTGTTAGACTTCATGAAATACCTGATGTTCAACCTGTTTTCATATCTGCGGCATACCTCCTCGCAGGTGGTCTGCGAGCCGTCCTCCACGATGACGACCTCAAAATCGGTCACGGTCTGCCGGGTGATGCTGTCGAGCAGCTCGTCCACTTCGTCGGGACGGTTGAATACGGGGATGATAAAGGAGTATTTCATAAGGGTAGAAGGGTAAAAAGGTAAANNGACAGAGGCTGCTGCCTTTTACTTTTTTACCTTTTTACCTTTTTACTCTTACTTGTCTGTCACGCGTCCCACATAGCTTCCGTCGCGGGTGTCGATGGTGATGGTCTCGCCCTCGTTGATGAAGAGCGGCACACGCACCTCGGCACCGGTCTCGAGCGTGGCGGGCTTGGTGGCGTTGGTGGCCGTGTTGCCCTTGATGCCCGGCTCGCTGTGTGTGATCACGAGATTGGTCTTGATGGGCATTTCGGCCGAGAGAATCGTGCCGTCTGAGGTGTCAGTCTGTACGTCCACCACGTCGCCCTCTTTCATAAACTCCGCACCGGTAATCATATCCTTGGAGATAGGAATCTGCTCGAAGGTCTCCTGATTCATGAAGATGCAGCCCGTGCTGTCCTCATAGAGATATTGGTAGGGGCGATGCTCCACGCGCACGTCATCGAGTTTGAATCCCACTTGGAAAGTACGCTCCAGCACACGGCCGTCGGCCACGTTCTTCAACTTGGTGTTCATGACGGTATTGCCTTTGCCGGGCTTGCGGTGCTGAAAGTCGACGCACTTCCAAATGCCACCGTCCATACGGATACATGTTCCGATTTTGATTTCCTGTGAATTGATCATTGTGAGTATTTATTAAATTTGTTATTGTCGGATTTGCAGGTGCAAAGTTACTACTATTTTAGAAAAAATCACATCATTGAAGGCGAAAAATCGTTTAATTCTTTGTTATTTCGAAAATTATGAGTAATTTTGCAGCCCAAACGGGGGTATCTGTGCCCTATGAATTTGAAACAATAATAAATTAATATAAGCACAATAAGATGAAAAGAACATTTCAGCCTCACAATCGTCGCCGCGTGAACAAGCACGGTTTCCGCGAGAGAATGGCCACGAAGAACGGCCGTCGCGTACTCGCTTCTCGCCGTGCCAAGGGTCGCAAGAAGTTGACAGTGTCTGACGAGAATCACGGAAAGTAATCTCTCCGCTCTGTCACAGACGACAAAAGGATGGTGTGCCAAGGTCTTTGGCACACCATCCTTTTATTTTGTCGCACCCGTAACGGGCCGTGTGCCCACGGCCGGCCTGTTGTCACGCCCGCACCGCGGCCACGCCTGCGCAAGTCGGTTATGCTTGCGAATTTTTGTGACAAAACCTTTCTTGAAATTCGATTATTTTCCACTGCCATCATCCTTGTGTGTCTACACGCCCAAAATGAGCGCGTTTTGCAGTGGGTTGATTATCAGAGTATTATGAAAGATAAGGCGCTGTTTTCCTCCGCAAACGGGCTTCGTGCCCCGCGATAGCTATCTTATTGCGACGCGAAACGGCCCCTTTGGTCGCGCCTCAAGGTTGCAAACGCCTCGCGTTTACTGCCTTTTCGCAGGCCGAAAAGGCGGTCGCGGAGTCTTTTTTTCACGATATTGCCGGCGCGAAACGGTAAAAACGGGCTTGCGAGCGTTGTGGAATGAGATTTTCCAAGTGTTAAAATTCTATCTTTTTTCTTGACAGCTCATCTGTCCCCGGGCATCGTCACCTCCGGCCGGCAACAGTCATCGGCGGGCAGCATGACGTGTGTCATGGGAATGACGAGGTCTCCAAGGTCGATCATCGCGTTGACCATCGCGATGTGGGTGTAACGGCGCAGGTCGTCCACGGCGACCCTCGCCTCGATTAACCGTCCGCTGTCGATGAGTCGTCGGCGGCGTGTGCCGGGCAGCAGCGGCGTGTCGGGGGAGACCCATCGGTGGCCGTCCCACAGGGCGATGTTGGTGTACGACGTGTCGGTGAGGCACCCGTCTTTCACGATGAGCACCTCGTCGCAGGCCCCTCGCCGTGTCCTGATGGTTTCGAGCATGCGTCGGTCTTCGCGCTTCAGGCCGTATTCGGCCTCGTCGGCGGTCACCATCTGCAGCGATGTCACCCACCGCGGGGTGTATGGCGCGCAACTCAGGTCATAGACGCGGTGCTCGTCGTAGACAAACCGCAGCTTGGCCACGCCGCGCGTCTTGCCGGCCACGTGGCGCAGCAGGTCGGCATCCACGGGCGCGTCGCTGCCAAACCATTGGCGGCGGGTACGCGCCACCCGTTCCAAATGGCAGTCGAGACGGATAGGACAACCGTCTTCCACCCTGACAGTCTCAATAAATCGGCACATAAACTTTTGCTATCACTTCTTGGTATTCATCCTCGTTGTCGCTCCGTGCGGTGATGCCGCCGCCGGCGTTGTAATACAGTCGGCCGTCCTCACGGTCGATAAACCTGATCATCACCGCGCTGTCCACCCGTCCGTGAACATGGCATCCCATCACGCCGGTGTAGAATCCGCGGTCGTACCCCTCGGCCTCGGCAATGATATTCATCGTCTCGGGTTTGGGGGCACCGGTGATCGACCCGGCGGGCAGCAGTCTGAACAGCAGGTCGCCGAGGCGTGGGCCGTAAGCCGGCAAGACGTGCCCCG
>DBQL01000010.1:5001-6998 GCA_002305235.1 Prevotella sp. UBA1395
ACGATGGTGGCGTGCTCTGCCGCCTCCTTGATGTTGGCGGCAAGGCGTTGCTCGGCATGCGGTATGGCGGCATCGATGGTGCCCTTCATGGGAAAGGCCCTGATCTCGCCACGGTCTATGGTGACGAACGTCTCGGGCGAGAAACACACGAACCGGTCTTTCACCCAGCAGCGGTAACGGGCCTTCGAGCGCAGGAAGATGTCGCGCAGCCCGAGATTGGTGTGCACCGGCACCTTGCAGGTGAGGTTGACAAGATAGCTGTTGCCGGCCATGATGTTACGCTTCACGATGTCGATGCTCCGCGCGTACCGGCTCCTGTCGGGAGCGTCCATGCTCCATTCCGGCGGCGTGCTGTCGGCCGTCGCGTCGCGGGGAATGTTGTTCAGGTGTGGAAAGGCATACATCATCTCGCGAGTGTCGATATGGGCGGTCTCCTCGACGATGGCCTTTGTCATGTCATAACTGATGACAAAGACAAAGGATTTGTCTTCGGCGGCGAGCCGGTTGATTCTTTCTCGCGCCTCTTCTTGGGTATAGATTCTCATAACTTCGTGTGTTGCGGCACCCGTGCGGGGCACCCGTCGTCAGACGGTTTGCAAAATTAATCATTTTCTTGAAAACCCCACGGCAAACAGACGGATTGTTTTTCTGCTTTCATCGGCGGCCGCAGCCCGGTGTCGGGACCGTTGGGCGGCGGTGGCGGCGAAAAGCGGCCATCGTCAAAAATAATCGGTCCATTCTTTGGTTTTAGACGGAATTGCACTATCTTTGTAGAAAAATACGGCATCGATGACTTTATCAGAATTCTTCGGCAAGTTCAAGAGCCGGTCTCTATGGGGCAACTTGGCGGCTATGGCCGTCACGGTGTTGCTGCTTGGCGCGGGCTTCAAGTTCGGCTTAGACATTTATACCCATCATGGCGAGTCGATCGCCATTCCCAAGCTGATGTACAAGAACATCGACCAAGCGCAGGATATTGCCGACAGGCTGAACCTGAACATCGAGGTCGTCGACACCGGCTATGTGAAGCATTTGCCGCCGGGATGTATCCTCGAGCAGTCGCCCGAGCCGGGCGAGCGCGTGAAGTCGGGCCACATGATCTATGTCACCATCAATGCCGCCAGCACCCCCACGCTCACCCTCCCCGATGTGATCGACAACAGTTCGCTGCGCGAGGCGATGGCCAAGCTCACGGCAATGGGCTTCAAGCTCGGCCCCCCGCAGTTTATCGCCGGTGAGAAAGACTGGGTGTACGGCATTCTGGTGAACGGCCGCCACGTGAGCTTTGGCGACAAAGTGCCCGTAGACGCCACACTGGTGATACAGGTGGGTAACGGCATGCGCGACCTCAACGACTCGGTGGACTATGTAGACCCGGTGTATGAGGAGGGCGACGACTTTGAGGAGGGTGGTGAGACAGACGATTTCAAGGAAGTCACCGCACCGCCCTCAGACCTCACCGCCCCTCCCGCCGAACCGGAGCCGGAGCACAAGCCCGCTTCCAACCCTTAAAGACACGACAGACAAGCAATGACAGACATCACAGAAGATATAGACCTGTTTGACGACGATGACCTGACAATGGAGAGTCGGGAGGTCGCCGGCGACGACGGACAGCTCTACGAGCATTGGCGCGTGGAGGTGGATGGCGGGCAGGCACCGCTGCGTATAGACAAGTATCTCGCCGACAAGATGCAGCATTCGAGCAGAAACCGCATACAGACGGCGGCCGACGCGGGGTGCATCTTCGTCAACGGCAAGGCGGTGAAGAGTAACTACAAGATACGGCCGGCAGACGTGATCACGCTCATGCTCGACCGCCCCAAGCACGAGTCGTCGGTGCTGCCCGAGGATATACCCCTCGACATCGTCTATGAAGACGACGCGCTGATGGTGGTGAACAAGGCCGCGGGCATGGTGGTGCACCCCGGTGCCGGCAATTTCCACGGCACGCTCATCAATGCCGTGGCGTGGCACTTGAGAGACTTGGAGACCTT
>DBQL01000010.1:7037-8070 GCA_002305235.1 Prevotella sp. UBA1395
GCCGATGCCAAGACGGCCTTGGGCAAGCAGTTTTTCAACAAGACCACGCACCGCTCGTATCATGCGCTGGTGTGGGGCAATATCGTTGAGGACGACGGCCGGGTGGAAGGCAACATCGGGCGAGATCCCAAAGACCGTCTGCGCATGAAGGTGTTCGACCCCGGGTCGGAAATCGGCAAGCCGGCGGTGACCCATTATCACGTGCTCGAGCGGTTCGGATATGTCACCTTGGTGCAGTGTGTGCTCGAGACCGGGCGCACCCATCAGATACGTGCACACATGAAATCCATCGGCCATCCGCTCTTCGGCGACGAGCGATACGGAGGCACCGAGATACTGCGCGGGCAGCGGTCGACCACCTATCGGGCGTTCATCCAAAACTGTTTCCGCCTATGCGACAGGCAGGCCCTGCATGCCAAGACCCTCGGCTTCGCCCATCCCACGACAAGACAGCAGATGGATTTCGACTCCGAATGGCCGCAAGACTTCGCCGCGCTCATCGGAAAATGGCGCGCGTTCATCAAGGGCACCACGCAAGATACGTTTGCCGATTAGGGCCGTGGCAACCTCGTGGCACGGCGGAAGGGACCCGGCGGTTGCGGCACCGCGACTTCATGACATTAACAAAAAACAAAACATAATCAACAATGAATGATTTCAAGAGAAACGTCGCCATCGTTTGCGGCGGAGATTCATCCGAGCACGACGTGTCCATGCGGTCGGCTCAGGGACTCTATTCTTTTTTCGACAAGGAGCGTTACAACATCTATATCGTCGATGTCAAGGGCCAAGACTGGCACGTGGCTTTCGACAACGGTGAGATAGCGCCCATCGACCGCAACGACTTCTCGTTTATCGGGCAGGACGGCAAGGCCGTGATCTTCGACTATGCGTATATCACCATTCACGGCACTCCGGGCGAGAACGGGTTGATGCAGGGCTATTTCGACCTCATACACCTGCCTTATTCTACCAGTGGCGTGCTGGTGGAGGCCATGACATTCGATAAGTATGTGCTCAACAACTATATGCG
>DBQL01000182.1:0-701 GCA_002305235.1 Prevotella sp. UBA1395
ATGTTGTTCACCCCGCCGGCGATGAGTTCCCTGCACTGTTGGGTGGTCCATTCAATGCCCAATGCGCGCGCATCCTCGTCCGTGCGGCATTTCACGGCCTCTGTGGCCAGTTCCAAGGGCATGTCGCAACGGAACGTTTTGGGCACCTGCGTGATTTGACTGAGCTTGGCAAAGGGCTTGATGCCCGGTATGATGGGGATGGTGATGCCCATCTTGCGCGCCCGTCCCACGAAGTCGAAGTATTTTTTGTTGTCGTAGAACAGTTGTGTCACCGCATAGTCGGCCCCCAGATCCTGCTTGAGCTTGAGGTATCCCATGTCCATTTCGATGTTGGGCGACTCCTCGTGTTTCTCCGGATAGGCCGCCACGCCATAGTGGAACGGCGTGCCGGGATGCCTGATGGGCGTGTCGTCGTCGAAGAATCCCTCGTTGAACCGGTTCACCTGCTCGATCAGTCCGGTGGTATGGTTGTGGCCGTTGGGCGTGGCGGTGAACATGCTGTCTTCTTTGGCTTTGTCGCCGCGCAGCAACAGGAGGTTCGAGATGCCGAGAAACTGCAGGTCGATGAGTTCGTATTCGATGTCTTCGCGTGTGGCGCCACTGCATATCACGTGCGGAATCACCGGCGTGGCGTAGCGTTTCTGTATGGCGGCCGCAATGGCGATGGTGCCCGGCCTGCGCCTCACCCGCCGGCGTTCAAA
>DBQL01000182.1:801-1367 GCA_002305235.1 Prevotella sp. UBA1395
CTTGGTGGTTGCTTAATAAGTCGATGACTTTCATGCCATTCTTTTGGTGAATATTTGGCTACAAAGGTAATAAAAAATCCGTTCAATCAAGAACGAACCGGGTGTTTTGTGGCGTGTTTTTTGCATGCCCCGCGTGCCCGGCNNNNCGGCTCCCGGCATCGCGGCCATGCGCCGTCTCAGAGGCATTGCCACCGCCCTGCAGGGCCTGTCGGCCGCCGTGCGGCCATGCTGTTTTCCATGCAGGCACAGCCTGTGGCACACAGACGGAAACACCGTGACGCAAGACGGAGAGACAGCGGGCGGTCTGTCAATTACTTTCATCATCAAACGCAATGGCGGCCTCTGCATGTTCCGGTTAAAATTCATCGATAAAGCCGATGAATACTTTTGGATGCAGTGTCTGTGCCGATTGATGATGCCGAAAAATCGCGTTGTGAACCGCAAAATGGCGTTTTTTGACGACAAAAGCTATCTTTTCGCGCCACGAAATGATAGTCGACGCCCAGCGAAAAGATAGTTTTCGCGCGGCGAAAAGATAGCAATCGCGACACGAGAAAATGTCAAGA
>DBQL01000182.1:1467-6910 GCA_002305235.1 Prevotella sp. UBA1395
CAGGGCGGTGAGTTGCGCGAAGTGTTCGAGGCGTCTCAGGCGGTGATGGTCATACTCTTGCGTCTCCTCGTGCTTCCAAGTGGTGTGAAAGGGGATGTGCACGGCATAGCCCCCGAGCTGCAGCACCGGCTCGATGTCCGAGCAAAACGAGTTGCCCACCATGACCATCCGACTGATATGGGTGTCGCAGGCATCGCAGAGCTTGAGGTAGTCGCGGCGGGTCTTGTCAGACACCACCACCACATCGTCAAACAGCGGCATCAGTCCCGACCGCTCCATCTTGTTCTCTTGGTCCAAGAGTTCACCCTTGGTAAACACCACCAGCTTGTACTTTCCTCGCCGCCGCAGTGTGCGCAGTGTGCCCTCTACGCCGGGCAGGGGAGCAGACGGTAGCGAGAGCATCTTCTTTCCAAGTTGCACGATGCGCAGGATGTCGGCGGCGGCGATGCGCCCGCGGCTCACTCTCACCGCGGTTTCAACCATCGACAGGGTGAAGGCTTTACAGCCATAGCCCAGCAGGGGCATGTTTTCCGACTCGGTGTCAAACAGGGCTTCAGACACCTCGGCGGCCGGGCAGAAAGGCGAGAGTATCTCGGCGTAGCTGCGTTCCGTTTCGTCAAAATGGGATTGGTTGTCCCAAAGGGTGTCGTCGGCATCGAAAGCCACGAGCCGTATGTCGTCAGACGGCAATGGGATGATAGCGTTGTGGGGTATGTACATGGTGATTGTCGGTGTTGTGAAAAGAGGTGATGGGCGGCCGTCTCACTCGGCCTCGCCATAAATATTCTCCAAGTTTTCGCAAGGAATCGTCTCGCGTCGCTTCTTGGGCAGCTTGGCCACCACGCAGAGAAACGACTCCGTGATGAGCCGTCGCATCAATGCCGGCTCCAGCCGGTCGGCATAGAGGTCGCTCCAGTGCACCTTGTTCAGATGGTAGGCGGGGCGTATGGCATCGTATTTCTCACGCAGGTCTGTGGCCCTGTCGGGATCTAACTTCACGGCGCAGACCTGATGCGAGGAGTCGAGGTGCAAATGGGCGAATATCTTTCCGGCAATCCTGAAGACCAGCCAGTCGGGTCCGTAGGGCATGTCTTCGGTGGCCTGTGGCAGCGACAGAGCAAAGATTCTGATTTCTTCGATGTTCATGATGAGAAGGTATGGAGATGGTTCATGCACCATGCGAAGCCTCGCGCGGTGCGTTCGGTAACATGAGCGAAGTGGTTTCCCGTGTTCCACTCGAGCACGCAGCGGTCTTTGCCGAGCACGCGGACCAGTTGTTCACGGGTGGTCCTGATGTTGGCCCCGATGCGCGCGAAGCCGGGGTGGCGGGTCTTCTCCTCGAGGTCGCCGAGGCTCAGATATACCTGTGCCGTCTGCGGCGTATGGTTTTGAAGATGTTGCGGCCACCGCTCCATCCATACCGAGGGCGATGCGGCGGCCACGGCGGCAAACGATGGCGAGACCGTGGAGGCCCACAGGGCAAACAGCGCGGCCAAGGAATAGCCGCCGAGGATGCAAGGCAGCGGTCCGAAACGACGGGTGAGCAGGGGCAGCAGGGTGGTCTCGATGTGGGCAAGGGTGTCGGTGGCGCCGTGCCGAGCGTCGGTGTGGGGCGCGAGTAGCGCGTCGGGCCACGGTGCAAGCTGTCCCACCCAGTCGGCAATCTCTATGGCCGCGAAGGCGAAAGGCCGCGACGTGGCGGCGCGGATATGCGCCGTGAGGCGGTCGATGGCTGTGATCTCGCGGCGGTCTGTCGGTTGTATGAGCACCACCTCGGGGTGCGGGTCGGCATCGAGGAGAATCGGGTAGGGCTCGTCGCAAAATAGGGTTTGTGGCATGACGCGGTGGGGTTTGTTGCCGGCAAAGATAGCAAAAATGTGGCGGGCGGGGAGTGGTGAGGGGTAAAATTTTATTATTTTTTTGGAGTGAAAAGTCATGCCCCATCAGCGTTCGGGCAAGGGTTGTGAGTGGGCTTTGACATGCCGGCTTTGCAGATGGGCGGGTCTGTTGTACTGTTTTCAATAACATTTGTTAATAACTTATTGGTCAACGTGGATTTTTCATACCTTTGCGGTGGTTTTCAGAGGCTGTCGAAAGGCTGTGGCAGGGTGTGGAGACACCGGCGTGCGGCATCGATGCCCGCCCCTTGCCGCCGGAATACACACGCCATGACGGTGTGGTCGGCACGGCAGGGACGTACGGGCAAGCTACCGAAATGGTCGGAGATAACAATTTTTCAGCAATATTATAAGAGAGCATCGTAGTTATGAGAGCGAATATCAGACGCAATGAGTTGACCCGGGTGGTTGTCGTGGGTGGCGGACTCGGTGGTATCAAGATGGTGATGGGCCTGCGCAAGAGCGGTTTTCAGGTGGTCTTGATCGACAAGAACAATTACAACCAGTTTCCCCCTTTGATTTATCAGGTGGCTTCGGCAGGCCTCGAACCGAGCAGCATCTCGTTTCCGTTTCGGCGCCTTTTCCAAGGCATGAAGCATTTTTTCTTCCGGATGGGCGAGGTGTTGAGCATCGACGAGGAGGAAAAGGCGGTGCGCACCAGCTTCGGAACGGTGCATTATCATTACCTTGTGTTGGCCGGAGGGGCCGTCACCAACTTTTTTGGCAATGCCAATGTGGAGCAGAACGCCTTTCCGATGAAGACCGTCACCGAGTCTATCCGACTGCGTAACAAGCTCCTTGAGAACTTTGAGCGTGCCGAGACCGAGGAGAAAGAGGAGGCCCGTCAGGTGTTGCTCAACGTGGTTATCGTTGGCGGAGGACCCTCGGGAGTGGAGATTGCCGGTGCTCTCGCCGAGATGAAGCGCAATATATTGCCGCGCGATTATCCCGACTTGGATGCCAAGAAGGTAAACATCTACCTGCTCGACGCCGGCGACCGACTGCTGGCGGCGATGGACAGGAAGTCGTCGGAGCAGGCCGCCAATGACCTCAGGGAACTGGGGGTGAAGATCATGCTCAACTCGATGGTGACCGATTACAAGGACCGTGAGGTGGTGCTGAGCAGCGGACAGACCATCAAGGCCGAGACGGTGATATGGGTGAGCGGCGTGAAAGCCTCGCCAATGGGAGGTGTGCCCGAGAGCAGTATCGGAAGGGGCGGGCGCATCCTTACCGACAGATATAATAAGGTGAAAGGCATGGAGCATGTCTATGCCATCGGTGACCAGTGCTTGGTAGAGGGCGACGAGGACTATCCCAACGGGCATCCGCAGCTGGCGCAGGTGGCCATTCAGCAGGCCGAGTTGCTCGCCAAGAACATCCTGCGTATGGAACGGGGCGAGGATATCAAACCCTTTGCCTATCGCAACCTTGGCACAATGGCCACCATCGGCCGAAAAAAGGCCGTGGCGGAGATATGGAAAGCCCGTTTCGGCGGCTTCTCGGCATGGCTGCTGTGGCTGGTTGTGCACTTGAGGTCTATCCTTGGAGTGAAGAACAAGACCGTGGTCTTCCTCAACTGGATGTGGAACTACTTCAATTACAGGCAGAGTTTGAGGCTCATTCTCAAACCCATCATCAAAGACAAGAAATAAGACTTCGTCTCAACAGTGGAGGGGCAGGCACCGACGACAATGACGGTGCTTGCCCCTTTGTGTTGCGTGGTGGTGGTGGCGGTGTGCCGTCATGATGATTTTCGCACGGAGACAGGGATAAGCGGATGTCTCGAGATAATGAGCAATAGTTCTCTCCAAGCATGGTGGGTCGCCGTGTAGGCATGACTTCGGGATGGTGCCCCGTGCCCTCTACAATGTTGTAATTACTCTAAATTAAAGGATGTTGCAACAGGGGTGTTGCACATTAAAAAAAAAAACTTAACTTTGTCGGTGGATTTCCTCGTCCAATGAATCATCAAACACATCGTGCCATGTTGGAAAAAGTAATTCGTTTCAGTCTGAAATACAAGCTCATCATCATACTCTTCACCCTGAGTATCGTGGGTTTCGGCATCTATTCAGTGGTGAATATACCGGTGGGAGCGGTGCCGGACATCACCAATAACCAAGTGCAGGTGATCACAACGTCGGGCAATCTGTCAACGCAAGAGATCGAGCAGTTTATCACCGCGCCCGTAGAGCTGGAGATGGCAAACCTCCCCGGAGTGAAAGAAATACGGTCGGTATCGAAGTTTGGACTGTCGGTGGTGACCATCGTGTTTGATGAAAGCATGGGCACCTATCTGCCGAGGCAGTTGATTGCCGAGAAAATCAAGTCGGCATCGGCCAATATTCCCGAGGGGTTCGGTACCCCGGAGATGGGCCCTATCACCACCGGTCTTGGCGAGATCTATCAATATACGCTCGACGTGAAGCCCGGTTACGAGAGTCGTTATACGCCGATGGAATTGCGAACCATTCAGGATTGGATTGTCAAGCGGCAGCTGTCGGGCATCAAGGGTGTGGTCGAGGTGAACAGTTGGGGCGGGTTTCTCAAGCAATATGAGGTGGCGATAGACCCCCGACGCTTGCAATCGCTCGGCCTTACACTGATGGATGTGTTTACCGCCTTGCGTCAAAACAACAGCATCTCGGGTGGAGGATACATCGAAAAAGACGGACAAAGCTATTTCATCAGGGGTGACGCGCAAGTGAAGACCATTGATGACATCGAGAAGATCGTGGTGAAAAACCGGAACGGCGTACCTGTCTTGGTAGGCGATGTGGCCAAGGTGCAGTTTGGATATGCCAATCGATATGGGGCCATCACAGCCAATGGTGAGGGCGAAAAGGTCTTCGGGCAGATCATGATGCTCAAGAATGCCAATTCCAAGGAGGTCATCAATGAGGTGAAGAAGCGGGTCGACGAGGTACAAAAGTCTCTCCCCGAGGGGGTGTATATAAACCCTGTGCTGGAGCGAAGCGAACTAATCGGCAAGACCACGGCAACCGTTTTCGAGAACCTTCTCTTAGGATGTATCATTGTTTTCATGGTGGTTCTCATGCTGTTGGGTAACCTGAGATCGGCCCTTGTCATCTCGTCAATGATACCATTGGCATTGTTTTTCACGCTCTCCTTGATGTATATCTTCGGCATCGATGCCAATCTCATGAGTCTCGGAGCGCTCGATTTCGGCATCATCATTGACGGAGCGGTGATCATAGTGGAATTTATCGCCGTGAGAACACTCAAGCATAAGAAAGAGTTGGACATCTTAGACCCGGAGCGAAGGAATGAGCTGATGGATACCATTACATATAAAGGGGCTGCCGAAATGATGCATTCGGCCATATTCGGCCAATTTATTATCCTTATCGTCTTTATCCCAATCCTCTCCCTTCAAGGGGTCGAGGGCAAGATGTTCAGGCCTATGGCGATGGCATTCAGCTTCGCCATACTGGGTGCGATGTTCCTCTGTCTGACATGGCTTCCGGTCATTATCTCTTTGGTGATGAAACCTGCCCAGCCATCCAAGCGTAACATTTCGA
>DBQL01000066.1:0-533 GCA_002305235.1 Prevotella sp. UBA1395
TCGAGGAAGGCGTAATCGCCCTCCCAACGGTCCACCACACGTCGCCACGAGGCCCAACCCCATATCGCAAAGGCCGAGGTAAAGAAGTAACTGTCATCGCAATCGGTCGAGATCTCATCCTCATTGAATCCGCATACCATCGCGACACGCTCGTCGTGCTCATACCGATCGAGCATCTCCTTGCAGAAAGGGAAGAACGATTGCGAGGGCACATCATCGTCCTCGAGCACCATGCACTTGTCTACCATCGAGAAAGCCCACTTCTGTGACAGGTATTCCGAGGGGTCGCAGCCTTGGTTTTGTGTGCGATAATTCCGGCGAACGTCACACTCCCAGTCGATGTTTTCATCGCTGCATATTTGTCGGCAGGCCTCAATGCCCGGCATATCACGCGGTCCACGCGGTCCGTCCTGATAGAGAAACAGCCGTGAGGGGCGTGCCTTCCTCACCTCGTTGAATACCTTTTCAAAGTGGTCGGGGCGGTTGAAGAACAACATCAACACCGCAATGTCTGTCTGATAGGGATGTTTCAT
>DBQL01000066.1:577-3575 GCA_002305235.1 Prevotella sp. UBA1395
TAATGAACAATCCTTTTAAGATATTCTGCATCAAACGTGAGGAGCGTGTGATAGCCATCGCGGCACTGATCATATTCATTTTGCTCAACACCCTGATGATAAGCAGTCACTGGGCGGCCTATACCAAGGGCGCGCCGGGTGGATTTTGGACACTGTTCACCCACCGTTTCGGCATGTCGGGATATGATTGCTGGTCGTGGATCACCGTTTCGGGCATGCGCATCCACTTTGAGACCGAGCGGCATCCGCTCTATCTTACCTTCCTTTATCCCATGTACCTGCTCAATCAGTGGCTCATGGACTGGACGAATACCAACTTTGCGGTATTCCTCATCGGCTCCGTGCTCGTGTTTTCGGCCGTCTATTCGGTGGTCTTCACCTATCGCACGCTGCGCGAACTGGTGCTCGTGGACCGGCGACACGCCCTGCTGCTGGTGGCATTGCTCTTTGGTTTCGGTCACGTGATGATTCCTCCGATGGTCCCCGACCACTTTGTCATCTCCATGATGCTGCTCACCATGACCGTCTATATGGCCGGAAAGAAGATGGTGAAGCATCGCGAGCTGACGCCTTGGCAGTCTATGGCCTTGCTGTTCTTCACCTCGGGCATCGCCGTTTCCAATGGTGTGAAGACGCTGTTGGCCGCGCTTTTCGTCAACGGCAGAAAGGTTTTCAGGCCCCGTTTCATCCTCATCGGCGTACTGTTGCCCCTTGCAGCCCTCTTCGCCATACAGCGAACCCAGTATGATGCCTTTGAAGTGCCGCAGCAACAAGCCATCGAACGCATCGAGAAGGCTAACGCCAAGAAGAACGATCTCAAACGGAAGAAAGCCACCGAAAGCCACAACGCATGGGTGAAAGCGCACGACATGAAGCGCGCCGGCCACTCCGAACTGACCCAACTGATGGACTTCGAGACCCCGAGACTGCCCGTCATCATCGAGGATTTCTTTGGAGAGTCGCTGCTGTTGCACCGCGACCACGCCCTCGGCGACGTGTACGTCGACCGTCCTTCCATCATCCATTATCACGCATGGTGGTGCTATGCCATCGTGGGTGTGGTGGTATTGCTCTTCGCAGGCGGCATCATCGCGGGCCGTCGAGACCGTCTCATGCAGATGTTGCTGTGTTGGTGGGCCTTCGACGTGACGCTGAACCTCGTACTTGGATTCGCCATCAACGAGGTGTATATCATGGCCTCGGGGTGGGCTTTCATCATTCCCGTCGCCATCGCACATCTCATCAAGGCCGTCCCCCGGCACCTGTTGTTCCCCCTCGAAGCCCTGTTGCTCTTCCTTGCACTATTTCTTTGGACCAACAATCTTACGCTTATTGTCAACCATCTCACCTGAACCACGATGAATTTCAACGATAACCTCAAAGCCTTCACGCAACAGAACCTGCGCGCTTGCCAGCTCAGGCAGTTGCGAATATTACAGGAAATCGACCGGATTTGCAAGCGACACCACATAGAATACTGGATTGACGGCGGCACATTGTTAGGTGCTGTGCGCCACGGGGGATTCATTCCGTGGGACGACGACATCGATATCGCCATGCGACTGGAGGACCAACGCCGCTTCGAGGCCATCGCGCCGAGCGAGCTTCCCGATTGGCTTTTCCTGCAAAACCAACGCACCGACCCCGGCATCAAAGAGCCGATCACGAAGATTCGCGACCTCACCTCGCTCTATATCGAGCAGGGAGACACCTTCCAAGCTAACTATGTGAAGGGAATTTTCGTTGACATCTTCCCGTTTGTAGATTATCCCGACATCTCCCGTGCGTGGATAAAGCGGCTCACCAAGGGCATTTCCAAGAGCCATTCCATACTCCTTCACGCCCACTATTACTCTCTTAGAACGTTCGCGGAGTTCTTTTATTTTGGTGCGAAATACGTCGTATGCTCCGCCCTTTGGCGTATTGTCTCGGCATTGGGGAAGCCCGGGCGCTGCTCCGACGTGCCCCATCTCAACGGCCGCGGCATCTCTTTTGACAAGCGAGCCGTATGGCCTTTGGGCACCGTGACGTTCGAGGGGCACGAGTTTCCGGCCCCCGGCAACCCCGACTCGTATCTTCGTGACCTCTACGGCGACTACATGACGCTGCCCTCCGAAGACAAAAGGGAGTTTCACTCGGTATTCATCCTGCCCGGAATGGCTGCCTTGCCGGATGAATAGAACGCCGTGTCGACAACACCAAGATTTTCTTCTTGATGAGACCATCGGTCTCAACGACAGACAACAAAGGGCTTGACGGCAAACGCCACAAGCCCCGACGACAAATCCAAGATTTGTTTTTCGCACTATTCATCCGGCCTTACCGACTGAATGGTGTGCCGCAATCCTTCTTCCAAACCAAACAAAGGGCGCCAGCCCAAAGCCTCCAACCGGTCGGTATTGAATACCGCCCGGGTGATGGGCGTGGTGTTTCCGTGCGACGAATCGTGCGGAATGTCGAACACCACACGCCGTGAAGCCAGTGCCGCCACGGTCTCGGCAAGGGTGCGAATCGACACGTTCGACTCGGCGTTGGCAATGTTATAGGCCTGCCCCGACTCTCCTTTGAGCAGGATATAAAGCAGTGCCGAGGCGCAGTCCACGGCGTAAGTCCACGACCTGAACGCCTCTCCCGCACTGCGAAGAACAATGTCTTCGCCCCTCAACACATTCCTTACAAACTCGGCATAAGCCCTGTTGTCGCCCTCGCTGAACTGCGGACCGTAGACGTGCGAGGGCCTCGCGATACACACCCCGAAGCCATATTGTTCGCCGTAGCTGACGCAGAGCGTCTCCGTGGCACGCTTGGCCGAGGGATAGCACGCCCTCACCGACGTGGGGTCCACATATCCGCTGTACTCCTCGGTAAACTCCCTGCCGTCGCCCTCGCCATACACCTCGCCCGAGGAGACATAGACCATGCGCTCCAATCCGTGCGTCACGCCATAGCGAAGCAAGGCGTCAGCACCCATGATATTGCCGCGCATCACCCCCACGGG
>DBQL01000066.1:3702-4043 GCA_002305235.1 Prevotella sp. UBA1395
CTTCACCACCGCGCTCCCTATGAGTCCCGTGGCACCCGTGACCAGCACATTCTTGCCCTCCAAGGCCTGCCAAGGCAGCGGGCAGCGGGCCGCCGTCCTAATGTCATCCTCGTAAGGACTTGCACCGTTCACCCCGTGATTCGTCATTTCAGCCATTGGTCTGCCTCCGTATGGATGAGCGCCTTGAACAGTTCGATGTCCTCGGTCTGCGTGAGTTTCAGTCCGTTTCGCTCCGACCCCATCACCAAATGCTGGTCTTCTACCCCCACCTCGGGCATGAGCGTGCACGATGCCACCGTGCCGTCTATGCCGCGGCGGTCGGCCTCTTCGTGTGCTTGCAG
>DBQL01000066.1:4057-7366 GCA_002305235.1 Prevotella sp. UBA1395
ATGTTTCTCACACACTCGCCCACCCGCCGCATGATGGCCTCCTTGCACACCAGTCCGGTGACGGCAAAGCCGTGCCGGCGGCACGTCTCGATGTTCTCGGTGATGATCCTGTCGCCCACGAGCGGTCTCACACCATCATGCACGAGCACGATGTCGTCGTCGTCGCAGCCCGCGTCACGCAGTCCCCACAGTCCGTTGCGAATGGAATGCTGGTTGCTGTCGCCCCCCTCGAAAATCCATTTGAGCTTGGTGATGTTGAACTGGTTGGCGTAAGCCTGCAGCACCACCTCCCATCCCTTGAGGCACACCACGCAGATGGCATCGACGAGCGGGTGCGACTGGAAGGCCTGCATGGTGTAGATGATGACCGGCTTGTTGTCGATGGTCATGAATTGCTTGGGAATATCCTGTCCCATCCGGTTGCCCACGCCCCCGGCAGTCAATAGTGCGATGTTCATGTTCGGTTCAGATTAAGTCATATTGAATATTGTCGTATGCGAAGATAAAGGGGTAGAAGAATCCCCTCACCATGCCCATCAGTCCCTTTTGCGCCCCCGAGGGGTACACCGTGGCACGGTGTCTGAGACACAAGAGGCACAGCCTGAACAGCGGCCACGGCCCTCGCCGCAGCATGAGCGTGGCCATCTCGTGGGCCGTGGCAAGGTCTTTGCGGTCGGTGCCGGCCGCTACCCGTCGGTACAGCCGTTGCCAATTGTCGGTGCGCTGCAGTCTGTTGTAATTGCGCCAACCGTAGAGATAAGGCTCGTAGGTGGGCTTGCGCTTGCCCAGCGTGCCCATGCTGCGCATCTCGTTGGCGCATGCCGAGTCGTCGTTCATGCGGTGCCAGTTGAGCGGTTGCTCCACCCTCACGATGCCCCTCGCCATCTGTGCGCAAATGGCGAGGCTCCAGTCGTAGTGAATATGGTCTATCCAGTTGCGCCCGTCTTGTATGAAGTCGCGGCGCAGCAGCATGGTGTGGCCGGCAAACCCACCGAAGAGCAGGGCCTCAAGGGCATATTGCGGGGCAACGAGGTGGCTGTGGTCGATGTCGCTGCCCCGCGTATGCGTGGAGAAACAGATGTCGTGCGGGCCGATGGCCGCTACCTGTCGCTCGATCTTCGAGGCAAACCACACGTCGTCTTGATCGCTGATGGCCACGAAGTCGCCGGTGGCACGCATGGCCGCCGACTTGAAGTTGAGGTTGAAACCGAGGTTCTCCGGATTGACGAACACGCGGATATGGGCATGCCGCGAGGCATAACCACGGGCAATGGCCACCGTGTCGTCGGTCGACCCGTCGTCCTGAATAATCAGCTCATGGATGGGATAAGTCTGCGCGAGGATGGAGTCTATCTGCTGCCGCAGGTATCGCCCCCCGTTGTAGGTACAAAGTATTACAGACACCGTAGCCGTCATAAGTATAGTGAAATTGATGTTTGACAATACATGATGAGTTGTTGCCGCCGTTGCGCCGCCTCACTTCTTGCGCCGCACAAACCGCGTCACCTCCTTGAGAATCTGTGCCCCGGCCACCCGCATCACCACGTAATAGGCTGCCGCCGCGACGGCCATGCGCGAGAGCAGAAGCAGCCACAGGTTACCGATGGCGGCCGTGGCGAAGTGGGTGCCCGCCATCACCGCGCCGGCGGCGAGGGCAAAGGGCAGCGTGTCTTGCAGGAAATGGCGCAGGCGATAGCCGATGAGCCGGCGCACGAAATAATGCCACACCAGCAGCCACACGATGTTGAGCAACGCATAGGCCACCACCATGCGGTAGATGCCCCACGGCCAAATGACCACCATCGTGACGATCTGTGCCACGCCCAAGCTGAAGGTCACCCTGAAAAACAGTCCCGACCGCCCCTTGCTCACCACAAGGCTCGACAGCAACGAGCACAGCGGCATGACCGCCCCACTGAGGCACAACACTTGGATATACCCCGCCGAGACCAGCCACTTGGCGCCGATGGCGAGCACGATGAACTCTTTGGCCACGAGGCCGAAGCCCAGCAGCAGCGGAAACGAGAGGAACGACGTGAACCGCACGAGCTTGCGCAGCGCGCCCACCTGACGCACGGGGTCGTCGCGAAGGTCTACCAACACGGGCTGGGCCACACTGTCTATCATGCCCTGCACGAGCGAGAAGCATTTGAAATTCCACTGATAGGCCTGATTATAGTTGCCCGTGTCGTGGGCCGAGAAATAGTGGCCCAAGAGAATATTGAGCACATTGTTGTTCACATGTGTGGTGATGGTGGTGGCCAGCAGTTTGCAGCTGAACCTGAACATGCGCCTCACCGGCCCGAAATCGACGGGCCGGCCGGGCCGCCACGGGGAGTAATGCCAGAAGAGCAGCGTGTTGACCACATTGAAAGCGATGGTCTGCGTGGCCAAGGCCCAATAGGAGAAGTCGAGAAAAGCCATCGTCACGCCGATGCCGCTCGACGACAGCGTGGCCACGATGCCGGCCTTGGCGCGCTGCTTCACCATCATGTTCTTGAACAGGTAGGCCGACTGCGCGGTGCTCAGCGAGGCGAAAAGTATCGACAGGAAGGCGTAACGGCTCAGCCCCACCAACTCGGGCGTGTGGTAATAGCGGGCGATNNTTGAACCAGAACACGGCGTTGTAGTCATTGTGTGTGGGCGACTTGAGATTGGTCAGCGCGGTGATGAAGCCGGAGTTTTGCAACGCCGTCGCCACCAGTGAGAACACGGTGATCATGGCAATCATTCCGTAGTCTGACGGACTGAGCAGGCGTCCGAGCACAATGCCGAACACCAGCCCGATGAGTTGCATCGCGCCATTGTTCATAGCTCCCCAGAACAGTCCCCGGGCCGTTTTTTCCTTGAGTGATTCCATCGATGACTTTGCCACCGCCGCATGGTCGCCGCGGCATATAGCTGCAAAAATAATAATTATTTTCGTGAATGCCATGTTTTTCGGGCTTTCTATGCCCTGCGCCCGCATTTATTTTCGGACAGAAGCGGGATGCCGAGGCTCGGCGAAGGCTGTGCGCCGGCGTGTCGGGAGACCTGCGGCCGCCGCCGCGTCTCCATGCCGGCACCACGGCGGTACGTGCGACATCTGTCAAAATAGAATCACGGATTTTAACACTTGAAAATCTGCGAAAGAGAAAATCAAAACCTCGTTTTTGTCAGGAAAACATCCCGTCAGCCCGCCGACGATGCCCCTTCCAAGGGCGAAAACGCCGTTTTCCATGGCCCAAAGTGCCCCATTCGCGACACGATAAGCATGCTTTCGCCACGCGATGGCTATCTATTCGCCGCGCGAAAAGACAGCTATCGCAA
>DBQL01000066.1:7447-7974 GCA_002305235.1 Prevotella sp. UBA1395
ACAGAATAATCGAAAACGGGAGAGCGTTTTGTCAAGATTGTTCAACGCCATGACCGGTATGCCGTGACGCCCGCATGACTTGCCCGCGATGCCCGATGCCCGTGCCACGGAGGTCGCATACCGCCGACAAAAAAACAATCTCCCCTGACCCTTCACAGGCCGGGGGAGACTTCATTTGAACAGGCGGGCGGACCCGCTGCCATCCCGCGAGGGACGTGGGGCAGGACTTTCCGACCCGTTCTCAGACGTGGGAATCGTACCGCGTCATCTTCATTTTAACAACCAATAAAAATAATTCTTTTCTCACCAATCATCGGATGAACAGCAGCTCGCGATATTTGGGCAGTGTCCAAAGCTCGTCGGCCACGATCAGCTCGAGCTTGTCGATGTGGTAGCGTATCTCTTCCATCTTGGGAGCCACGGTGTCATGATAGGCAATGGCTTTCTCGTGCTCACACTCTATCTTGTTGGCCACCTTGCGGGCATTGACCAGTTCTTCGACACCGGTCTCGATGATCTGCGTGCGC
>DBQL01000066.1:8003-12999 GCA_002305235.1 Prevotella sp. UBA1395
TGGTTCATCGTGAGGTCGCCCATGACACGCGCCTCGATCTGTATGCGCTTGGTGTAGGTCTCCCATTTCACCTCGTTGCGGGCCACAAGCTCCTTCTCGTTCATCACGTTCATGTCTTCAAACATCTTGATGCTCTCCTTGTCGAGATAGCGCTCGAACACTTTGGGGCATGAAGCCTCGGTGTCCAATCCGCGCTTGGCGGCCTCTTCCTTCCACTCGTCGCTGTATCCGTTGCCGTCGAAGTGGACCGGGGCGCAGGTCTTGATGTCTTCGCGCACCACGTCTACGATAGCGCTAATCCGGTCTTCGCCCTTGGCGATGAGCGCATCGACACGCTGCTTGAAGTTGGTGAGGGCCTCGGCCACGGCGGTGTTGAGCACGATGAGCGCGCTGGCACAGTTGGCCTCGGAGCCTACGGCGCGCAACTCGAAGCGGTTACCGGTGAAGGCAAACGGACTGGTGCGGTTGCGGTCGGTGTTGTCGAGCATGATCTCGGGAATCTCGGGAATATCAAGTTTCACGCCCTTCTTGCCCTCAACGTTGAAAATATCCTTCTTGTCCGACTTCACGATGTGGTCCAACAGGTCGGAGAGCTGCTTGCCAAGGAACGACGAGATGATGGCGGGTGGAGCCTCGTTGGCACCGAGACGATGGGCGTTGGTGGCACTCATGATAGAGGCTTTGAGCAGTCCGTTGTGACGATAGACACCCATGAGGGTCTCTACGATGAACACCACGAAGCGCAGGTTGTCTTGCGGCGTCTTGCCGGGACCGTGCAGCAGGATGCCCGTGTCGGTGGAGAGGCTCCAGTTGTTGTGCTTGCCCGAGCCGTTGATGCCGGCAAACGGCTTCTCGTGGAGCAGCACTTGGAACCCGTGATGGTGTGCNNCAAGGTTCGACTCCTCGAATATTGGGGCCAGCTCAAACTGGTTGGGGGCCACCTCGTTGTGGCGTGTCTTGCAGGGAATGCCAAGCTCGAGAGCCTGCGTCTCAAGATCTTTCATGAAGGCCTGCACACGCTCGGGGATGGTGCCGAAATAGTGGTCGTCCATCTGCTGGTTCTTGGCCGAGTCGTGTCCCATGAGGGTACGGCCGGTGAGCACGAGGTCGGGACGGGCCGCATAGAGGTCGGAATCGACAAGGAAATACTCCTGTTCCCATCCCAAGTTGGAGACAACCTTCTTCACTTCGGGGTTGAAGTAATGGCAAACCTCGGTGGCTGCCACGTTCACGGCACGCAGCGAGCGCAGCAACGGAGCCTTATAGTCGAGGGCCTCGCCGGTATATGAGATGAACACCGTGGGTATGCAGAGGGTGTCATCGATGATAAACACAGGCGAGGTGGGGTCCCATGCCGAGTAGCCGCGGGCCTCGAAAGTGTTGCGGATGCCGCCGGAGGGAAAGCTTGAGGCATCGGGTTCCTGCTGAACCAGCAGCTTGCCCGAGAAGTCTTCGATCATGCCGCCCTTGCCGTCGTGCTCCACAAAGCCGTCGTGCTTTTCCGCGGTGCCTTCGGTCAGGGGCTGAAACCAGTGGGTGTAGTGGGTCACACCGTTCTCGTCGGCCCATTGCTTCATGCCCTTGGCCACCGCGTCGGCGATGCTACGGTCTAACCGTGCGCCGTTGTCGATGACGTCGATGAGTTTCTCATAGATGTCGGCAGGAAGATACTTGTACATCTTCTGTCGGTTGAAAACTTTCTTGCCGAAATACTCGGAGGGTCTCTCCAATGGGGTAATCGTCTCTACTGGCTTCTTTTTGGATGCCGAAGCTACGGCGTCAAAGCGTAAATTTGCCATAATACTAATACTGATTTATGAGATTGATAAAATGATACGGTTGAACGGTAGCGATGGTGACACGGTACTAACCATCGCTCCCGGAGCGGCCTATGGCCGCAAAGTGAATCCGAATACGAGCCAGGCCTTCTCGCTGCTGGGGTTGGCAGTGATGCCGGCAAATACCGGAACAGAGAACTTGTCGGTCACGGCGATGGTCTTGGCAGCCTTCAGTGACACGTTGGTCACGGCAAAACCTCCCGAGGCGTCGCCATAGAACGAGGTGGCGTAAGGCACCGCACCCACGGTGGCAGTCCAGTCGAAGTCGGCCAACTTGAAAGGCACCGCGGCCTCAACGTAGGAGGAATAGGCACGGTCGCCGTCTTCGGTGACTCCGTCATTGCCCCCGAAATTGGTGTACCAGTTCAGTGATGCCACACCGAAGTCATAACCCACGTTGGCCTCGAAGACATGACTCGTGGAGTGGGCACCGTAGGCAAAGTAGCGGCTGTTGGGCGTATTGAACCAGTAATCGGTCACGCCGATGTGGAAACCGCCTGTTGCGTATGCCGCCGTGAGGTCGAACTCCTTGGTGTCTGAACTGTTGGTGAGTCCCACAGAACCCCATGCCGTGAGCGAGAATCCTTTGCAGGCCACGCCCAAAGTGGGCTGAAGACTCACGTTGCCAAGCTCTTGCCCACGCCAGATATACTGGTTGACAAAGTCGGCCGAAATAGTACCTTCCACACTGTTCTGTGCCATTACCGGGCAGGCTGTGGCGCTGATGGCCAGCAATAACAATCTTTTCACCTTTTTCATAACTGCTAATGTTTAGTGTTGAAAATATAGATAGTCCGCGGATTTTCCCGGACCTTGTCATCCATTCAGCGTCATCCCTGCCACGAGGGCTTATTTACCGGCCCATCGGCTGATGCGATCCATCGCCTCCAAGACATTGTCTCGGTCACCAAAGGAGGTGAGGCGGAAGTAGCCTTCGCCACTCGGACCGAACCCTACGCCGGGCGTTGACACCACCGCGCAGCCGTAAAGCAACTGGTCGAAAATTTTCCAGCTGTCGCTTTCGGTGGGCGACTTCACCCAGAGATAGGGCGCGTTCTCGCCGCCATAGACCTTGAAGCCGAGACGGGTGAGGGTGTCGCGCATGATGCGCGCGTTCTCCATATAGTAGTCTACGGTCGCTCTCACCTGCTGACGGCCCTCGGGGGTGTAGATGGCTTCGGCCGCACGCTGGCTCACATAGCTCGTCCCGTTAAACTTAGTGCTTTGTCGTCGGTCCCAGAGCTGGTTGAGATTCACGCGCTCCTCGCTTTCGAGGCGGGCGGCGGTAAGCTCTTTCGGGATGACCGTATAGCCGCAACGGATGCCCGTAAAGCCGGCTGTCTTGCTGTAACTGCGAAACTCAATGGCACACTTCCGGGCACCCTTGATCTCGTAAATCGAATGGGGTATCGACTCGTCGGTGATGTAAGCCTCGTATGCCGCGTCGTAGAAGATGATGGCATCGTTGCGCAAGGCGTAGTTCACCCATTTGCGAAGCTCGGCCTTGGAGAGCACCGTGCCCGTGGGGTTGTTGGGGTAACACAGGTAGATCATGTCCACCCGGCGGTCGGGCAACGACGGTATGAAGTCGTTTTCCTCGGTGCAAGGGAAGTAGGTCACGCTGCTCCAGCGCCCCGATTCGAACAGTCCGGCCCGCCCGATCATCGCGTTTGAGTCGGTGTATACAGGGTAAATGGGGTCTGTAACGCCTATGCTGTTGTCCCATCTCAATAGCTCCTGTATGTTGGCCGTATCGCTTTTGGCACCGTCATTGATGAATATTTCGTTGGCGTCGAGATGTATGCCACGGGGCAGAAAGTCATTCTTCAGGATGGCTTCACGCAGGAAATCGTAGCCTCTTTCGGGTCCGTAGCCGTGGAAAGTGGATTTTGACGCCATGTCTTCCACGGCTTTATGCATGGCTTCTATGACGGCCGGACACAGGGGTTGGGTCACGTCGCCAATGCCAAGACTGATCACTCGCTCCTTGGGATGAGAGACATGGAAAGCGTTTACGCGCTTGGCCACGTCGGCAAAGAGATAATTTCCGGGGAGCTTGAGGAAATGTTCGTTTACTAATGCCATATTCTTTCGATTCTTTATTGGTTATTATGGGATGTCGTGAAGGCCGCAGGGCGATGCCGTGGGCCACTCATCGACAATGAAGATTCTGTTTGCAGGCCATGTCGTAGCGGTGTGATGCCACGACCATAAGGCCTTCAGGGCAGCGCGATCTCGCCTTCACAGACAAACGCCGCAGGCCCATTCATGTAGACATGGTTGTCTGTCGCGGACCAATGGATATGTAATGTACCGCCGTCCATGATGATATCCGACCGGCGTGGAGCCAAACCCGAGAGCGATGCGGCCACAGCCGTGGCACAAGCACCTGTTCCACAGGCCATCGTGATGCCGCTTCCACGTTCCCATACCCGTGTGCGGAGGCTGCCATCAGACAGGATTTGGGCAAACTCGATGTTGCAACGCTCGGGAAAAGAGGTCGCATGCTCCAAGCGTGCACCGTGGGATGCGATGTCGAGACCGTCGATCTTGTCGACGAAAATGACGTAATGCGGATTGCCCATACTCACGAACCGCGCCTCGCGAAAACCCGGAACATCTTGTTCGGGAGCCTCTCCGGTGTACTGATCGGGGTTCTCAAGCCGAGGCTCGAGCATGTCTACCGTCACCGATTCGACCACTTTTTCCACACCTTCAGGCTCTATGCCGCCACCTTCAGGCTCTATGCCATCACCTTCAGGCTCTATGTCGCTATCTTTATACTCTATGTCGCTATCTTTATGCTCCATGTCGTCGCCGCCATCAGGCCCGACGGCATTACCATTCGACCCCACCGGGCGGCCGGCATCGACAAGATGCAACTTCAACACCTTGATTCCCGAGAGGGTTTCGAGGCGGATTTCGTCTTTCCGGCAAATGCCTTTCTCGTAGAGATATTTCCCGATGCACCGGCTTGCATTGCCGCACATCATCGCCTCCGAGCCGTCGGCATTGAAAATGCGCATGCTGAAATCGGCGGCTTCCTTATCTTTCGCCTCTCCGATCAGCACCAAACCGTCACTACCAACACCGGTGTGTCGCGCGCTCCATGCTATCGAAGCAGACTGCGGATCGGGCACACTATATAATAATGTATT
>DBQL01000146.1 GCA_002305235.1 Prevotella sp. UBA1395
GGTCACGGTCAACGCCTCAGGGGCATCGGGCACCGCGGCCGTCATCGACGTGACGGTGGGTGGCGTGCCCTTGGATGCGAGCCGTAACCTCAGTTCGACAGCCACCGATTACAGCTTCTCGGGCAGCCTGTCGGGAGAGATCGTGGTAAGGCTCAGTCAGCCATCGCGCAAGAACGCGCTCTACGTGAAGAGCATCGTGGTGGAATATGGCAGCGGAGAGACCCCCGGTCCGTCGTCAACGGCATGGGCCGCCTTCACGTTCAACACCGTGGATGGGCTGCGGTCGCTCGGCCTCACGCCGCCCGAGGTGTCGGGTGGCACGCCGCTCGGCACGACGACCCTTGTCTCGGGCGACGCGTTTCTTGCCACCACCGACGGCACGACACCCTCGAGGGTGTGGAACAGTTCGGGCAATTACACCCTCAGGCTCTACCCCGGAAGCACGCTCACGCTCAGCGTGCCCACGGGATATGCCATTGACAAGGTGACCTTTGACGTGGCGCCGCAGTTTGTCGCCTCGGCGGGCACGATGAGTGGCGCGGTGTGGACAGCCTCGGACGGCGTGCGCGAGGTGACCTTCTCGTTGTCGGGAACATCGGCGCAGATTGGCGTGGTGAGGGTCGATTACACCGTGGTGACACCCATCCCCGTGGTGGGCAGCATCGCCGAGCTGAAGGCTCTGGACAGCGGGGCGTTTGCCATGATAGACTGGAGCGATGACGACATGGCGCGCGTGACCTACGTCTACGGCTCGGGCGACACACAGGAAGCCTATATCCGCGATGCCTCGGGGGCGGTGTGCTTCTACGGCATCAATCCCAATGTGCCGTTTGCCTATAACCAGCATCTCGCCGGCAGAATCATGGGACGCTATGTGACAGACGGCGGACTGCCCAAATTTTGTGCCGTGGCGGGCAAGACCACGACGGCCTTTCTCGCCATCGCCGCACCCGTCAGCGAGGCTGACGTGACACCCGGAGAGATCGTGGCAACCGACTACCGCGACCATCTGGCCGACTGGGTGACGCTCCGCGCACTGCATATCGGCAGCGACGCGATGACCTCGGACGAGGGTATCGTGGTGAACAACCGGTTCGGACTGTCGGCACAGGAGAAATATCTCTCGCCCTACGACGGTGCCATCGTCGATGTCACGGGTGTGGCGGTGCCCGTAGGGACCACCGCCGAGCTGCGCCCCACCTATCACGGCGCTTTCAGGCCGGTGGTGTTTGTGGTCGATGAGAACGCCGGGTTTGTGCCGCCACCCGCCGACATGAGTGGTGCGGCGGTACGGCTGCGGCGCGACATGGCGGCCGAGGGATGGCAGACGCTCTGCGTGCCCTTCGACATGAGTGTGGCCGAGGGATGGTCTGTGGCCGCATTCAGCAAGGCCACACGGGCCGACGGCACGGTGCTGGTGTTCCGGCCGGTGACCGAGATCGCGGCCGGCATGCCCTATCTCGTCAGGGGTGCGATGCCCGAGACCTATTATGAGGACGTGGTGCTCAGGGCCACGGCGGCATAGGCTGTCGCCACCGCCGACGGCCAATATGCCGTGGTGGGCACGTACGGCCCGAAGAGTTTGGCGACTGACGGCAGCGAACGTGGTCTCGGCACGGACGGAAAGCTCTATCGGCCTACCGACAGCGGTAGCGGCGACTTGGGTCGCGTGGGTGCGTTGCAGGCCTACTTCGTGGTGCCGGCCACGGTGTCGGAGGCCCGCATAGAACTGGAGGGTGACCCCACGGGTGTGAATGCACTGCATGAGGGTGGTGCGACGACCGCGACGAGGGTCTACAACCTGAACGGGCAGCAGGTGAAGACCGGTGCCGCCCAACTGCCACAAGGGGTCTACATCGTCAACGGACGAAAGATGGTGGTGAAATGACAAAGGGCCGACACGCACACCGACAGCGATGTGGCACGAGATGATTATAACATAGACTAAGCACAACAGAAGATGAAAAAACATATCATATTATCAGCGTTGACCCTGATGCTCGCCCTTGGCATGCGGGCACAGACCACCACGACGCTCACCGTCAAGACACTCAAGGGCGATACCTATACATACGTCTCGGGCGAGAACATGGACAGTCTGCGCGTATTGGACGGCATAGGCATCAAGGTTTATCCCTCGGGGTCGACGGTGTCGGTAGACTACCTCTTCTCTCAGGTGACCTACTCGATCGCCGAGGAGACCACGCCGCCGGGCGACGCGAATATCAACAGGAACATCGTGGCCAACGATCAGGGTAAGAACCTGAATATCTCTCTGCTCGAACTGCCGAGGGTGAGCGTGGCGGCGCACGACTTTTTCATCCAGAAGTCGACACCCGACTATGGCATTACGTACAGCATAGAGTGGTGTGGCGACAAAAGGGCGAACAGATGGACGGCCTACGAGCTTCACGCCGGCAACATGGCGAGCAACGTGAAAAGGACAGACGCGTTTGCCGAAGACCCCGATATCCCGGCGGAATACCGCACCACCTTGGCCGATTACTCGGGTTCGGGCTATTCGCGCGGGCATCTGTGCCCGTCGGCAGACAGGCTTTGTTCGACGCTGCAAAACGAGCAAACATTCCTGCTGAGCAACATGCAACCGCAAGACCAAACCCATAACGGCGGGGTATGGGCGACACTCGAGGCCAAGGTGCGCACGTGGGCCGAGCAGTGGGACACGCTCTATGTGGTCAAGGCGGCTACGATAGATGCCGGCAATATCAAGGCTTATACCTCGAGCGGACTCATTGTGCCCTCCTATTTCTATATGGCGCTCTTAGGCTATAAGGTCTCCATGAGCCGGTATGAGGCCTTGGGGGTGTGGTCGCCGCATGCCGGCGGCAGCACGACGGAGTATGTCACCATTGATGAATTGGAAGACAGAACGGGTATAGACTTCTTTTGTAACCTGCCCGATGCCATCGAGAATATGGTGGAAACGGTGGCGCACGGTAACGTATGGGGCGTAACGGTCTCGTCGGGTGCGAAGAGCTTTTGGAACATGGAGGCCGACACCACCATCAAATGGTGAGAAGATACGTGGGGCTTACGGTGGTTGGCCTATGGGCAGCGCGTCCATAGGCCATCACTGTCGTCACTCCACGGGGACGGAGACCGACAATGATGACGCGCGAAGCCTGTCGTGATGGCCACACCTTGGCAGGGCAATGGGTTGCTTGTTGGCCGTAGGAGGGTCGTCGCGGCGAAGGCGCGGACAGCAGGCCGGCGACGGAGACCGGCGGTGAGGAGACGTTTATTGGGCATCGCCGCGGCCGTGCCGGTGGCCCGTTTGTTGTTGTCACAGCGACGATGAAGCCTCGTGCCACTCCGTGAGGAATGGCCGGTCTGATACCATTAAAACTTGCTTTTCGATGCCTGAAAAATGGTAAAAACATGCTTTTTGATGTTTTTTTCTAAAAAAAATAACTTTTTAGGGTTTGTTTTTAAAGATTAACACGACATAAAGAAAGACACAAATAAATTATATTGTAATATGAGAGATGTGCTAACACTTTTGTTGGCTTTGTTGTTATCGATGGGATCGACTGCCCCGACTGTCGCCCAAAACAACAAAGCAGTACCGTTTATTATCATCCGTGCACAAAAGGAGCCGTTGGATAACTTGTTCAAGGCTTTGGAGAAACAGACCAATTACAAGATCATGTATGCTACGCAAGACTTGAAAGGTCAAACCTTCAGTGGTGTGGTGAGAGCCAAAGACATTGAGGGGGCCATGACGCAACTGCTGGCCGGAAAACCTTTTACCTTTACGGTCGACAAGNNGTGGATGAGACCGGGGTGGGCCTGCCCGGCGTTGCTGTTAGAATACAGGGAAAAGACAATGCCGTGGTTTCCGACATCGACGGCCACTACACCATCAAGGTCACGGGCAATGATGTGCTGCGTTTCAGCTTCATCGGCTACAAGGACGAGATTGTTTCGGTCAATGGCAAGCAGCGACTGAATGTGGACCTGCAGCCCGATGCCGCCAACTTGAAAGAAGTGCAGGTCGTGGCCTTCGGTACACAGAAGAAGGAAAGTGTGGTTTCATCGATCACCACCATCAAGCCCGGCGACCTGAAAACCTCAAGCTCAGACCTCACCACCAGCTTCGCCGGCCGCATTCCCGGCATGATCGCATGGCAGACGGGTGGCCAACCC
>DBQL01000103.1:0-3221 GCA_002305235.1 Prevotella sp. UBA1395
CTATCGTTGTTGTGGGACCTGCAAGACAGGCCCGAGTTTCATCGGCGAGTCTTCACCGCCGCATGGAGATACCGATGGGCCGACCCCAACCACCGGCTCAATTACCGGTATGACATGGTAGACCTGAACTATGTGTATATGCCGTGGATCAGCGAGACCTTCAAGCACGACTATCTCGACAGCGTGTCAAACCGGAATGCCATCTTGCGATACAACTACGAAGATCTCTTCATCATGAAAATGGGATTCGGAGTGAGTTATAGTGACGGCACCGACGCGGTGAGAGCAAACATCGAGACTGCGGGAAACGTGCTCAATGCCGTGTCGCATGTCACCGGAGGAAAGAAGAACGGCAACGGGCAATATACGTTTTTCAATATTGCTTACGCACAGTATGTGAAGTTTGATATTGACTATACGCATGTCTTCCACTTCGATACACATAACATGTTGGCCCTGCATGGCGATTTCGGCATCGCTTGGCCGTATGGAAACAGCAAGATCCTGCCATTCGAAAAGCGATATTTCGCCGGCGGAGCCAACAGCGTGAGAGGGTGGAGCGTGAGGTCGTTGGGACCGGGTAAGTACCGGGGCAGTGACGGAAGGATAGACTTTATCAACCAAACGGGTGACATGAAACTCTATCTCAGTGCCGAATATCGCACTTATCTCTTCTGGAAATTCAATGGGGCGGCATTCATAGACGCGGGTAATATATGGACCTTACGCAACTATGCCGACCAGCCCGGCGGACAATTCAAGTTTGATGAATTCTATAAACAGATTGCCGTGGGATATGGAGTGGGAGTGAGACTCAACTTCGACTATTTCATCTTGCGCTTCGACATGGGCATGAAAGCCATCAACCCGGCATACGAAAATCAGGATGAACACTGGGCTGTGTTTCATCCTGACTTCAAAAGAGATTTCTCGTTCCACTTTGCCGTGGGTATGCCCTTCTAATCAGGGGCTGTCATTGAGCCTACGTCAGCCCAACTCAAAAACCTCGGTGGGGGTTTTACGTTTCAACACATCCAACTTGAAATCGGCGCCGTGGTCATTGCCTGCCACAATGCCGTGACCGCGAAGTATCTGCTTGACGGTCTTCTCGGCCAAGTCGGGATGATTGTTTTCATCGCTCAGATGGCACAACCACACATGCCGCAACTTCTCGGTGGCATTGTTGGCAATGGCCAATGCACACTCCTCATTGCTCATGTGACCCAACGGGCCGCGTATCCTGCTCTTGAGATGCTCGGGGTATGGGCCTCGGGCGAGCATCTCCGATTCATAGTCGGCCTCTATGACGAGATAGTTGGCACGGCCTATATATTCTTCAATATCCTCGGTGAGATGGCCGATGTCGGTCATCAATACAAAAGTAATGTTGTCGTATTGGATGCAGTAGCCCACGTTGTCACTGCTGTCATGGGGCACACCGAAAGGGGTAATGGTAAACTCGTCTAACTGAAAAGGAACGTCTTTTTCGATGATGCGCACCCGGTCGGCAGTAATCTTATGCCTCACACACCAGTTCTTCTCTATGCCGGCATGCACCTTGTGGGTGGAGTAGACCGGCAAATTATAGTCTTTGCTCAGGCTCCCCACGGATTTCACGTGGTCGGCATGGTCGTGGGTAACCAAGAGATTCTTGATGTTGGAAAACGATAGCTGGTAGTTCTTAAAATATTTTTTTAATGTCCTTATACCCAAACCGGCATCGATGAGTAGTCCGGAATGTTCTGTGAACAGATAGCTGCAGTTGCCGCTGCTGCCACTTCCGAATGATATATAATGTAACATGAATGTCTAATTTTCTACAAAGGTATGGAAATCCGTTGAAAAATGAGTAGGAATAAATCTAAAATATACTAATAATTTAAGGCTACATACAGCGTAATTTGACAGATTTTATTTACATTTGCAGCATTGATAATAACATCGTATTTTGAAATCTAAGATTTTTACCCGCCTCGTGATGTTTGTCTCTGTCGTGACACTGCTATCGGGTGCCACGGTCGTTGCGTCGTGCCAATCGGACGCCGAGACACAAATGCAGACGTGTGTCAAAGGCTTTTCAGACACCTATTTCAATTGGCAATACCGTCGGGCAGTGCCTTATTGTACGCCCGAGTCAAGACAATGGCTGAGCTATATGGCCTCACAGGTCAACTCGGAGGATGTTGAAGCTCTCAGGTCGGCAGCCGAAGGGGCTTCTACTGAGATTGCCGACATGGATTATAACGAGTCGGACACCGTGGCTTCCGTTGTGGTTACGGTACGCAATTACTTGGAAATGGATAGTCTGGGGAAGGCCGGTCAGCACAGGGATGAAGCGCGATTCAACATCCCGATGGTGATGAGGCAAGGAAAATGGAAGGTTAGTCTTTCCGCGCCTTTGCGCGCTCTGAAAGATTAAGAAGATAGCCTAATTTGTAGAGTTGGAAGATACGAATGGAGGGTGAAGGCCCGACAATGTTGTCTCTCCATCTTGTTCGCATCAGTCGGAATAGCGCGAGGAAGCAGCATCGGGATAGGCTGTTGAGACGAAGTGCCATGTCCAACAAGGTGGAATAGCCCAAAAGGTCATTACGAAACTGCCAAAGCGTGTGCAGTCCTTCCTCGGTCTTGGCTACGAAATGAGCGTTGTCCTCGTAGTCGAAAAAACCGATGGGCGAATCGATATGCCCCATGGCGATGCCGGCCCGCTGCAACTGCTTGCCCAACAGCACATCCTCATAGCCATATCGGGTAAACCTGTCGTCCAAAGGATAGGTCAACAGGAGTTTCCTTTGAATGAGAAGATTGGAAATATTGAAACTCTTGAAAGGATGTTTGAGACGTTCCTCCACCCGGTATCGATGCGCGGCCTGACGCTCATATCTCCATCTGAGGTTGCCATTAGGGCCGGGCATCATGCGGTATCCGCCGTAACATACCATATATTGCTGTGTGGCTTCGACAAAACGGCGAAGGTAATTGTCGTCGATCACACTGCCATCGCCATCGATCAGCAGCAACCATTCACCCCGTGCTTCACCTGCCAAATAGTTGCGGATGACTGCTCGGCCCACGTTTCGTGCTCTCTCCACATACCGACAGCAGGGTATTTTGTTGATTTGGCGATTCTCCCTGATGACGTTTTCGAGCGTGGAGGCATCGTCGGCAACAATAATCTCCCATTCCAACCCATTGATACAAGAGGCCTGTTTGGCCAAGTC
>DBQL01000103.1:3300-3455 GCA_002305235.1 Prevotella sp. UBA1395
TCCGGGGTTCCGACACATACTACATTCCCCCCTTTGTTGCCTCCGCCCGGTCCCATGTCAATGATCCAGTCGGCAGACTTGATGACATCCATGTTGTGCTCAATGACAAGGATGGTATGTCCGCGCTCTATCAGGGCACCAAAAGCCTTGAGCAA
>DBQL01000103.1:3497-3793 GCA_002305235.1 Prevotella sp. UBA1395
CGCTGGTTCTCACCTCCGGATAACGTAGAAGAACTTTGTCCGAGCTTGATATATCCCAATCCCACGTCCTCCAAGGGTTTCAATCGGTTCACGATGGCCGTCTGGTTGTGTCCTCCGAAGAACTCGATGGCATCGCTCACCGTCATATTTAACACATCATTGATGTTCTTTCCCTCAAACCTTACATCAAGGATATCTTGCTTAAACCGCTGCCCATGACATGACTCGCACTCCAAGGTGAGGTCGGCCATAAACTGCATCTCGACCGTAATGACACCCGCTCCCTTGCATTCCTC
>DBQL01000162.1:0-2372 GCA_002305235.1 Prevotella sp. UBA1395
TGTCTATTATAAACAATCCATACAACCATTATCAACTTTATTACAACACCAAAACAATGCGATTAGACTATTTCAATCTGAGAACAGTGGGATTGCTATTGCTTGCCATGCTCATGGCCGGTGCCGTGCGTGCCGAGGCAGATAACAAGAAAAAAACGTTACGAGAGAAAGACATGGGGGCTTACCTCTTTACGTTCTTCAACGATGCCACACACAGCCTGTTTATGGCCATCAGCTATGACGGATACTCGTTCACGGCGGTCAACAACGGCATGCCCGTCATATCGGGCGACTCCATCGCCGAGCAGCGAGGCATACGCGACCCACACATCTATCGTGCGCCCAACGGCTCGTTCTACATCGCCATGACCGACCTCCACGTGTTTGGAAAACAGATGGGACTGCGCACCACACAATGGGAAAGGCCCGACCGGTATGGCTGGGGAAACAACCGGGGACTGGTCTTGATGAAGAGTGACGACCTCATACACTGGACACATACCGAGGTCAGGATAGACAGGCTCTTCCCCCGGAAGTATGGCGAGATTGGTTGCGCTTGGGCACCACAAACAATCTATGACCCCAAGGCCAAGAAGCTCATGGTGTATTTTACCATTCGTGAGAAGGCCGGAGACCGCACCAAGCTCTATTACAGCTATGCCAATAACGAGTTCACCACGCTTGAGACCGAGCCGCAACTGTTGTTCGAATATCCCGACAACAAGATACAAGTGCTCGACGCCGACATCTGCCCCATGCCCGACGGACGCTATTTCATGACCTACGTGGCACAGGAATCGCCCGGAGGCATCAAGTATATGATCTCTAAAGACATCCGCCATTTCGACGACTATCATGCCCAACAAATCGACACCGAGCCTCGCGGCTGCGAGGCTCCCAATGTGTGGAAGCGCATCGGCGAAAAAAAATGGGTGGTAATGTATGATGTTTACAGCGCAAATCCTCATAACTTCGGATTTGTGGAGACCACCGACTTCAAGACCTTCAAACCCTTGGGCCGTTTCAATGAGGGCGTGATGCGGGCCACCAACTTTGTGTCGCCCAAGCACGGGGCCGTCATACAGATTACCCAAGCCGAGGCCCGCCGGCTGGAAGACTACTGGAAAGCGCAACAGCAGAAACCCAAGACCATACAGCCGGGAAAAATATGGCGCGACACCGGTGGCGCGCATATCAATGCCCACGGCGGCGGAATCATGGAGCACAACGGTACATATTACTGGTTTGGCGAGCACAAAGCCGACTCCACATCGTCGGCAATGGTGGGCGTGATGTGCTATTCTTCCAAAGACTTGGTAAACTGGACCAACCACGGCGTGGCCTTTGCCGTGAGCGACAACAAGGGGGATGACACAGAGCGAGGGTGCATAGTGGAGCGTCCCAAGGTGATATACAACGCCAAGACCGGCAAGTTTGTGATGTATTTCCACCTTGAACTCAAAGACCGGGGCTATGCCGCGGCACGCTACGGGGTGGCCGTCAGCGACAAGCCGATGGGGCCTTACCGTTTCCTCTATTCCTCGCGCTCGGATGCCGGACAATACCCCGAGAACATGAGTGTGGCCGAACGGGCCGTGCTCGACACCCTCAATGCCACCCACTTCAAGCAATGGTGGACCCCGCAATGGACCGAGGCAGTGAAGAAAGGGTTGTTTGTGAAGCGAGACATGGCCGGCGGACAGATGGCACGCGACATGACTCTCTTTGTCGATGACGACGGCAAGGCCTACCACATCTTCTCTTCCGAAGACAACATGACGCTGCATGTGGCCGAGTTGAACGACGACTACACGGCTCATAGCGGGCGCTATGCCCGCGTGGCACCGGGCGGACAGAACGAGGCTCCGGCCATCATGAAGAAAGACGGGACCTACTGGATGATTACCTCGGGATGCACGGGATGGGAGCCTAATGAGGCCCGGATGTTCTCGGCACCAAGCATTTGGGGGCCGTGGACACAGCATCCCAACCCCTGCGTGGGTCCAAAGGCCGACAAAACATTCGGCGGACAGTCTACCTTTATTATTCAGAAAGATGGCCGATATATCTTCATGGCAGACCAATGGCGCCCCAAACATCCCAGCGACGCGAGATATATATGGTTGCCCATCACGTTTGAGAACGGCAAACCTGTGGTGAGATGGCAAGACTCATGGGTGCCCGACGAAAAATTCAAACTCTGATTTCACGGACAAGACCTTCACCATAGTTCTACCTATACGTGCGGCGGAGCATTCCACATCATCGTTGTGAATGCTCCGCCGCAAACTTTACCTGCACCCGCAAAAACGTCATGCCAATGGGCATGTTTGCGAAAGCTATCTAATCGCCGCGCGATTACTATCTAATCG
>DBQL01000162.1:2492-11655 GCA_002305235.1 Prevotella sp. UBA1395
ACGGTGTATTGGCCGTCGAGATGCGGCGTTCCTCCATATTTCATATAATAGTCTCTGATCTCGGGTGTGAGCTGAATTTTACCCCCGTCAATGGTGTCCAACTTTTGTTGCACGCGGTCGAGACCCATCGTGCTGAACGTATTGCCATAGACAATGTAAAACTGTGATGCCGACGATGCGCGCCCGGGATTGTCCCTGTCGCCCTCGCGGGCGGCGGCAAGTGCACCACGCTTATGGAAGTAACGGGGAAAAACAATCTCCGCGGGAATCTTGTAGCCAAGGTCATAATCGCCCACCGACGCACCCGGTTGGGCATGGCGAGTGGTGGAGTCGCCCGTCTGAATCATGAAATCGGCAATGACACGATGCCACAGGTTACCGTCATAATACCCCTTTGCCACCAATTTCAGGAAATTGTCACGATGGCGCGGGGTCTCATTATAGAGTTCCACGATGATGCGACCCTTGGTCGTCTCCAACAAAACCTGCTTCCGGGGCATGGCGGAATCGGTCACCTCCGGGGCAGCCGAAACCTGCCCCACCACGGACACGGCACAAAAACAAAGCAAAAAAAACAACAATATCTTCTTCATTTCGTACATGGTGATTTATTTTTTGGGTAAAAGTAAGAAATAAAAACGATGTAAGTTCCGTTTTTCTTCAATAATATTAAAATTTGGTATAATTAGATTTGAGTATGTGAAAAATCTTTGCAGTTTAAGATAATTATTCTAAATTTGCATGACATTATCATAAAAATATCAACACCTTTCATGCACGACGCACCGGAGACAAGCATTCCGTGGCGATCGATACAACACAAACTTGAAGAGATGAACAAGAAAATCCTGATCCCGCTGATTGCAGTTCTGGCAATACTCGTGGCCGGCATCGTGTGGCTGTACTTGAATTTGGATGAGCAGAAAAAGCAAAACCAAGAGATGGTTCAGTTGGCAGAGCTGGACAAGAAAGAGATGGAAAACGAATACCAACAGTTTGCCAATCAGTACAGCGAGATGAAGACGCAAATCAATAACGACTCCATCGTGGCCCAACTGACCCAAGAGCAAGAGCGCACCCGGCGCCTGCTCAAAGAGCTGCAAGAGACCAAGAGCACAGACGCACGCGAGATTACCCGACTGAAAAAAGAGTTGGCCACGGTGCGTGCCGTGCTTCGCAGCTATGTCATCGAGATTGACTCGCTGAACCGACTGAACCAAAACCTCACGGCAGAGAACTCGCGAATACGCGGGCAATATGAGGAAGCCAACAAGCAGATAGCCGGCCTCGCCACCGAGAAACAAAGCCTCTCGGAGAAAGTGGCCATCGCCGCGCAACTCGATGCCATCGGCATACGTATGACAGGCATGGACAAACGAAACAAGCCCACAACCAAGTTGCGCAAGTCGAAAGCCCTGCAGGTGAGCTTTGCACTGGCCAAAAACGTTACCGCGGCAAGCGGCATGAAGACCGTGTATGTGAGAATAGACTCGCCAACGGGCAGCGTACTGGGAGGCGGAGGCACTTTCTCATACGAGAACAGGAGCTTGGAATGCTCCATGAAACGCAATGTGGAGTATGGCGGCAACGAGACTCCCGTCACGCTATACTATTCTATCAACCAAGCTCTGCAAGCCGGCACATATACGGTGAGCGTCTTTGCCGACGGAAACATGATAGGAAGCAAGAGTATTGTATTGGAAGATTAAACCGTGAGATTATGAGAAAGGCATCTTTCATCATTCTGTTTTTCAGCGGTCTTACGATTGCACAAGCCCAAAATGTGTTGACACTCGACAGTTGTAGGGCACTCGCCTTGCGCAATAACAAGCAGATCAACGTATCAAGGCTGAAGCAAGACGTGGCACTGAACGTCAAGAAGGCCATGCGTACCAAGTATTTGCCCAAGGTGGATGCCGTGGCAGGCTATGAGCTTACCAGCAGAGAAATAAGCCTGTTGAGCAAGGACCAGAAAACCCGGCTCAGCAATATCGGCACGCTCGGCATGCAACAACTTGGCAACAGTCTGACCTCTGACCTCAGCGCACAAATTACGAGCATGGTGCAACAGGGCACGCTGACAATGGAACAGGCACAACAATTGGGCGCGCTGACGCAACAAATAGGTGGCAGCCCCATAGCGCAACGCCTCGGGGCAATGGGAAATGCCGTGGGGCAAAGCCTTGTCAACGCGTTTCGGACAGATACCCGAAACATGTTCGGAGGTGCCATCATGGTGAGGCAACCCATCTATATGGGTGGTGCCATAACGGCTGCCAACCGCATGGCTGACATCTCGGGGCAGATGGCCGACAACGACTTGAGCCTGAAAACACAGTCGACACTATATGACATTGATCAGGCTTACTGGACCGTGGTATCACTCAAACAAAAACAAAAACTGGCCAACAGCTATTACGAGCTGGTGAAGAAGCTCGACGATGATGTCAAAAAGATGATCAAGGAGGGCGTGGCCACACGTGCCGACGGACTGCGGGTAGACGTGAAAGTGAACGAGGCCAACATGCAAATCACACAGGTCGATGACGGGTTGTCATTGGCCAAGATGCTGCTTTGCCAACTCTGCGGGCTGCCAATGGACCGTGAGATAACACTCGCCGATGAGGGACGCGACCGCCTCGACACCTTTGCCGATGCAGAAAACTCCTTTGTCCCCGACTCCACCCTGTCGAGCAGACCCGAAGTGAGGCTGCTGCAAAACGCGGTATTGATGAGCGAACAGTCTACCAAACTGGTGCAGTCGGCCTATCTGCCACACGTGGCACTGACCGGTGGCTATCTCGTTTCCAATCCCAACATGCTCAACGGATTCCAAAAAAAAATCTCCGGACTCTGGAATGTCGGCATCATTGTGCAAGTGCCTGTATGGAACTGGTTTGAGGGAACATATAAGGTGAGGGCATCTAAGTCGGCCACACGCATGGCCGAACTTGAGTTGGCCGACGTGCAGGAGAAAGTCAACCTGCAGATTGCGCAATGCCGTTTCAAGGTCACTGAGGCCCGGAAACGACTGCAGATGGCCGAGAAAAACATCAAAAGCGCAGAAGAAAACCTGCGATGCGCGCAGGTGGGCTTCCGCGAGGGAGTGATGGAGTCGACAGATGTCATGGCCGCACAAACCGCGTGGCAAAAGGCGCAAAGCCAGAAAATAGATGCCGAGGTGGAAGTCAAACTTAGTCAGGTGAACTTGAAAAAGGCACTCGGCATACTGAATTAAATAACAACAATAGAACAATACCGTAAAATTAGCTTAATTATGTCAGCTAAAACACAACATAACAACATTCTCCTCGCCATTCTCGCATTGATTATCGTGGTGGTGACAGTGGGCCTCATCGGATTCCTTACGATAGCCAAGACAGACGATATCCTACAAGGTGAAGTTGAGGTTTCAGAACAACGCGTCAGTTGTAAGCTGCCCGGCAGACTGGTAGAGCTGCGTGTTAAAGAGGGCGACTACGTGCATGTGGGCGACACTTTGGCCATCCTCGAGATTCCCGAGATCAATGCCCAGCAAAGAGTTGCCGAAGCCACAGAGGGCGCTTCGCAAGCCATGAGCAGTCTTGCCGAGGCCGGTGCGCGCAAAGAGCAGATACAAAGTGCCTACCAGCTCATGCAACAGGCTATGGCAGCTGAGGAAATAGCCAAGAAAAGTTATACCCGCATGCAGAACCTCTACGACGAGGGCGTGATGAGTGCGCAGAAGCGTGACGAGGCATTCGCTGCTTTCAAAGCCGCACAAGCACAGGTGATGGTGATGAAAAACCAATACGAACTGGCCAAGAGCGGAGCGCGCGAACAAGAAAAAACCATTGCAAGGCAAAACGCAAAAGCAGCGCAGAATGCCGTGGATGTGGTGAAATCCGTGCTGCGAGAAACCGTTCAGGTGTCGAATGTAGAAGGTGAAGTGAGTTCCATCTATCCCAAAGTGGGTGAGCTTGTGGGCATGGGGTCTCCCATCATGAGCATTTCCGTGATGAGCGATATATGGGGCACGTTCAACATTCGCGAGGACAGGCTCGAGGGAATGAAGGTGGGTGACACCTTCACAGCATACTCTCCGGCCTTCAGCAAAAACGTCAAGATGAAGGTTTACAACATCAAGGACCAAGGATCGTATGCCGTTTGGAAAGCCACCAAGAGCAACGGGCAATACGATCTGAAAACATTTGAGGTAAAAGCACGATTCATCGACAAGTTTGATGGATTACGTCCCGGAATGTCTTTGATCATCAAGAAATGAAAGAACTCATCGGCAGACTATATCATTTGGTTCTCCGCGAAATGGGAATCATGCGCCGTAACCCCATCTATGGGTTTTGCACGGTAGTATTTCCCCTTGTCGTGATACTCTTCTTCACATCGCTTATGCACGAAGGAGTGCCATTGGATATGCCTGTTGGTGTAGTAGACCAAGACAACACACAGACCTCCCGGGCAATGATCAGGCAACTGGATGCGTTTCAGACCACCAAGGTGGTAAGCCATTATAATAATGTGAACGAGGCGCGCACAGCCATTCAGCGCAACGAGATCTATGCTTTCCTGCTGATTCCCAAAGGTACTACATCCGGGTTGATGACCCAAGACCAGCCCAATGTCTCTTTTTATTATAGCAATGTGTCTATCGTTTCTGGATCATTGCTATACCGTGACCTCAAGACCATCACATCGTTGGCAACGGCTTCGGCTGCCGCTACCAAGCTGGCGGCTATCGGAAAGACCGAGAAAGAAATTCACGCCTTCCTGCAACCCATCACCATCGACTTGCACATGATAGGCAATCCGTGGTCAAACTATAATGTTTATCTCAGTACAGTCATGGTTCCCGGTGTACTGATGATATTCATCTTCCTCCTCACGCCCTACTCCATCGGCACGGAAATCAAATTCAGGCGCTCACGCCAATGGATCAAGATGGCCGGCGGAAACATCTATGTCGCATTGGCCGGAAAGCTCCTTCCACAGACCATCCTGTTTGTCACGATGCTCTATACATTCGATTTCTATGCCTTTTACGTATTGGATTTCCCACATCCGGGAGGCCTTTTCCCGATCCTCTTGAGCGGACTGCTGGCTGTGTTGGGTGCCCAAGGCTTTGGCATCTTTGCCTTCGGACTCATTCCCTCGCTCCGGATGTCAATGTCTATATGCTCTCTGTGGGCGGTGGTGAGCTTCTCATTGTGTGGCGCAACCTTTCCCATCTTTGCGATGGACCGCGTTCTTCAGAGCATCGCTCAACTCTTCCCGCTGCGCCATTACTACATGATATATCAGATGAACGTGTTTAACGGCTTCCCCATGACCGACGCATGGTTCAACATCATGGCCTTGGGCATATTCATCATACTGCCCTTCTTTGTTATCCCCAACATTCGAAGGGCCATGCTCGTATATGTTTATATTCCCTGATATGGAAAAAGACAGCCTGTTACAAAGGATAAAAGAAGGCATCCAAGATACCTGTTACATCTGGGCCAAAGAGATAAGGAGCACCATTGCAGACGAAGGTGTGCTTATCTTCTGTATCCTTGTGCCCCTGCTTTACCCTTTGATCTATTCATGGATATATAATAATGAGGTGGTGAGAGAGGTGCCGGTGACAGTGGTAGACCTATCCCATTCTAATCTGTCAAGACAGTTTATCCGCGACTTTGATGCCAGTCCTGACACCCGTGTAGCCTATTATTGCAACTCACTTGATGAGGCCAAGGCTCTCACCGGCAAGCAAAAGGTACACGGCACGATTTACATTCCCAGCGATTTTGAGACCAAAGTCTACCGTCATGAGCAAGCCACGATAGGCGTATATACGGACATGAGCCTCATCTTGACCTATAAAGCCATCTATCTCACGGCTCAAGCGGTAAGCTCAAAAATCAACACGGAGATACAGATCAAGCAGCTCAAGACCTTCACCGACCATGACGAGGAGGTGACTACCCATCCTCTTGAAGTCGATGAAGTGCCCATTTTCAATACCACCGGGGGCTATGGCAACGCCATCTTGCCCGGAGTTTTGATGCTCATCATACAGCAAACGCTCCTGTTGGGCATAGGATTGGCTGCCGGAACGGCACGCGAAAACAACCGTTTTCAAGACTTGGTGCCAGTCTCAAGACATTACAACGGCATCTTCAGGATAGTGTTGGGCAAGTCGATGTGCTATTTCATGCTGTATGCGGTGATGGGTACATATCTCGCGTTGGTCATTCCCAAGCTCTTTGGCTTCATCTCTTTGGTGACCGCGGGAACAATCGCCGGCTTCCTGATTCCATATATCCTGTCATGTATTTTCTTCGGGATGATGATCTCTTGCCTTGTTCGTTATCGTGAAAACGTGATGCTACTCGTGGTATTTTCCACCTTACCGTTCCTGTTTATGACCGGTTTGAGCTGGCCGCAAACCAGCATTCCGGGTTTTTGGCAAGGCGTCTCCACCCTTATCCCCTCTACCTACGGCGTGCGGGGATTTCTCAGAATATCGTCGATGGGTGCTACATTGGCCGATATTCAGACAGAATACCGTGCGCTATGGATACAAACTTTCGCGTATTTCGTATTGACCTGTGCGGTGTATCGCTATCAGATCAACAGCACGAGAAAGCGCGCTTATCAACAGATACAAATGCTGAAGGAAAAGATTCGGGAGGCCAAGGAGAAGAAATCAAGTGGTTCTTCCACAGCCTCCACATTGCCTTCAGACAGTTGATCGGTGTTTTCTCAGAAAGGAATACGATAGTCACATCCCTCATTCCAGCGTGAACATCCCCACGCCGTCTTTCCCTTGATGAGATGTCCCTTGCCACATTTCGGACAGACATCGCCCGCCTGCGGCCTCAATCCCGTTGTTTCCGCAGGCTTCACACCGGCCTGCGACTCGGTCTTCTTGGCGCGAGCCGACTTGCCTTTCGTCGTCTTCTTGCTCGGAGCAGATCCTCCTTGCTTGGGTTTGGGTGCTTCGGGGGCCGGGGATGGCTCCCCACTGTCGATGTGATGGCTGCTTCGGTCGCGCAGCACATCAGTGACAATCTTGGTCACCTGCTCTTTCAATTCCGTGACAAACCGTTCCGGACTGTATCGGTGATGCTCGATATCCCTGAGCTTCTTCTCCCAGATGCCGGTCAGCTCACAGCTCGTAAGCAGCCTGTCGTGTATCGTATCTATCAGCTGAATACCCGTCGGCGTGGCGACAATATTCTTTCTTTCTCTTCGTATATAATGCCGTTTGAACAGCGTCTCGATGATTCCGGCCCTCGACGAAGGGCGTCCTATGCCGTTCTCTTTCATCGCCGCGCGCAGCTCTTCGTCGTCCACGAACTTACCGGCAGTCTCCATTGCCCTGAGCAACGAGGCCTCGGTATAGTGCTTGGGTGGTTGCGTTTGCTTTTCGGTGAGTGTCGGACGATGAGGCCCTGACTCCCCTTTGACAAATGAGGGCAGCGTCAGTTCCTCGTCACCTCGTTTCCCCTCCTCTTCCTCCGGTGTCGTTTCCTCTTGAGTGTAGACCGCTCTCCACCCCGGTTCGAGAATCTCCTTGCCCGAGGCTTTGAACTCCACGGCATCCACTTGGCCCAATACTGTCGTTGTGGAAAACTTGCAATCGGGATAAAAGGCCGCGATAAACCGTCGCGCGATGAGGTCGTACACCTTGAGCTCCATGTCTGAAAGACCGCTCGGCACCTGTCCCGTCGGGATGATGGCATGGTGGTCTGTCACCTTAGACGTATCGAAAACACGTTTGGGCTTGGGCAGTTCGGCCGACAGAGAGGCCAGTGTTTTGATGGTCGGCAGATACATCTTTTGTCCCGCCACCATCGTTTGGCTCACCCCGTTGAGTATCTCCTTACACTTGGGATAGATGTCATCCGAGAGGTATTGGGTATCCACACGTGGATAAGTGGTCAGTTTTTTTTCGTACAATCCTTGTATGAGGTTCAGCGTCAACTCTGCCGAGAACCCGAATTTCCGGTTACAATCCACCTGAAGTGAGGTCAGGTCGTAAAGCTGCCGAGGCTGTTCCTTGCCCTGTTTTTTCTGCACACTCTTCACCTCGAAGGGCTTGCCGTCTATCGTGGCAAAATCATTCTCGCCCTCTTCCTTAGACAAATAGCGTCCGGAGGTGGCGGTAAACAGCGTGTCTCTGTATATGGTGGAGAGCACCCAGTAGGGTTCCGGCTTGAAATTGTCAATCTCCTTCTGACGGTTCACGATCATTGCCAAGGTAGGAGTCTGTACCCGTCCGATAGAAAGCACCTGATGATTTCTGCCATACATCAGCGTGTACAGTCGTGTAGCATTCATTCCCAAGAGCCAGTCGCCTATCGCCCGACTCAGTCCGGCGAGGTACAGCGACTCATATTCCTTTTGGTCTTTGAGGTTATTGAACCCCTCGGCAATGGCCTCGTCGGTCATCGACGAAATCCACAGTCGCTTCACCGGGCATTTCACTCTTGCCAGTTGCATCACCCATCGTTGTATCAGTTCACCCTCCTGACCGGCATCACCACAGTTGATGATTTCGTCGGCCTCGCTGTATAGTTTCCGAATGATGTTAAACTGCTTTTCTATTCCGTCACCCGGGATGAGCTTCAAGCCGAAGCGTACGGGTATCATTGGCAGGGCAGCCAGTGACCAATGCTTCCAGTTGGGCAGGTAATCGTTGGGTTCCTTGAGTTCGCACAGGTGTCCGAAAGTCCATGTTACTTGGTATCCGTTGCCTTCCATGTAACCGTCTTTCTGAGTATTAGCCTTGAGTATGCGTGCTATATCGCGCGCCACACTGGGTTTCTCCGCTATGCAAACTTTCATAATTCAAGTGTCTGTAACGGCACAAAGTTACAAAAAAGTTTGGTTAAATATATACAATTCAATATTCAGTCCCTAATTTTTCTGTATTTTTGTCATTCAGTTTGAACAAAGACGTTATGAAAATTGGATTATTTATTCCTTGCTATGTCGATGCCCTTTATCCCGAAGCCGGCATGGCAACCTACAAACTGCTCACACATCTTGGTCTCGATGTGACTTATCCCGAGAAACAAACATGCTGTGGACAGCCTATGGCCAATGCCGGATTTGAGGATATGGCCGTCCCTCTCGCCCGCAAATATGATGAGATGTTCAAGGATTTCGACTATGT
>DBQL01000162.1:11768-12297 GCA_002305235.1 Prevotella sp. UBA1395
CACAACAGTTGTCACGGAGTGCGAGAGCTGCATCTTTCCTCTCCCTCCGAGCGACATATCCCCCCTTTCAACAAGATCATTGACCTGTTGAGCCTCAAGGAAGGCATCACCGTCAGAGAGCCTGAACGTCCCGATGAGTGTTGCGGTTTCGGTGGCATGTTTGCCGTGGAAGAGCCCGATGTCTCCATCCGCATGGGCGAAGACAAGCTCGACCGCCACATTGCCACGGGAGCAGAGTATATCACCGGTGCCGACTCCTCGTGCCTCATGCACATACAAGGAATCGCCAAGAAACAGCGCAAAGGCATCAAATTTATTCACGTGGCACAGATATTGGCCGAGGGATTATAAGAAAAGAAACGATGAGTACAATACATTCGATCAGAGCACACGAAGTGCTCAAAGACCGTGACAAGGTAACACGCCACGACGAGACATTCTGGTCGGTGCGCGCCAAGCACGACATCATGGACTCACAACTGCCCGAATGGGAGTCGCTCAGAGACCATGCCTCAGACATCAAGAAACA
>DBQL01000162.1:12383-16191 GCA_002305235.1 Prevotella sp. UBA1395
TGCGGCCTGAACGAATTTCTGGAGAACCGCGGCATCGATGTGGTGGAGACCGACCTCGGCGAGCGCATCTTGCAGCTCATGCACAAGGCTCCCGCACATATCGTCATGCCCGCCATACACATCACCCGCGAGGAAGTGGGCAAGATGTTCGAGGCAAAAGGCATCTCCGACGAGATAGGAAACTACGACCCCACCTACCTCACCTACTGCGCCCGCAAATCTCTGCGCAACGAGTTCATGGAGGCGCAAGCGGGTCTCACGGGCTGCAATTTCGGCGTGGCCAAGACCGGTGACATCGTGGTATGCACCAATGAGGGCAATGCCGACATGTCTACCTCTATGCCAAAGCTCCACATTGTCACGATGGGCATTGAGAAACTGGTGCCCGACTATCAGAGCCTTGCGGTGTTCCAACGCCTCCTTTGCCGATGCGGCACGGGCCAGCCCACCACCACTTTCACCTCACATTTCCGTCAGGCACGCCCCGGAGGCGAGATGCACGTGGTGCTCCTCGACAACGGGCGGAGCAAGATGCTGGCCGACGAGAAGCACTGGCAGACCTTGAAATGCATTCGGTGCGGGGCATGTATGAACACCTGCCCGGTCTATCGCCGGTCGACAGGGGCAAGCTATACCTATTTCATCCCCGGACCCATCGGCGTGGATCTCGGCATGTGCAAAGACCCGCAAAAGTATAGCGACAACGTGTCGGCCTGCTCGCTATGCCTGAGTTGTGACAACGTTTGTCCCGCAGAGGTAGACCCCGGCTCACAGATCTATTATTGGCGGCAGAGCCTCGATGCCATCGGCAAGGCCGACAAGATGAAGAAAATGATGTCGGGCGGCATGAAATACCTGTTCGACCATCCCACCATCTATACCACGGCNNAAGCTCAACCCGTGGGGCATAGGACACGCCATGCCCGAATTTGCCAAACAGTCGTTCCACCAATGGTGGAAGACTCAGAACAAGAACACATAGCCCGCGCACTGATTATGAAGAAAGAAGAACTATTCGAAAGACTCCGCCGCAACACCCGCGAGCAATTCGACATGCCCGACATGCACATCGATGGCATTACCTACCCCGACCTGTTCGGGCAGTTCCGTCAAATGACCGAGACCGTGGGCGGCAAGGTTGTTGTGGCGAAAAAGACCGATGACCTCAACCAGATCATCCGAAATCTCTATCCCGACGCACACACTTTCGCCTCGAACCTGCCCTATATCAACATCGCACAAAAGAATCCCGACACCGTTGCCGATGCCGCCGAGCTTAACGGCACCGACGTAGGCATTGTGCAGGGAGCGTTCGGCGTGGCCGAGAACGCGTGTATATGGATTCCGCAGACCATGAAAGAGAAGGCCGTGTGCTTCATCTCGGAGTATCTTGTCGTGGTGCTCGACCGCCAAAACATCGTTAACAACATGCACGAGGCATACGCCCGCATCGACATGGATGCCCGCTATAATTTCGGAACATTCATCAGCGGACCATCCAAGACGGCCGATATTGAACAGTCGTTGGTCATCGGCGCGCAGGCTGCCCGAAGCATTACCGTATTGATACTCGAATAATGGGCGCGACCGCTACCGTCGGTCCATACGCCCATCAACCGGCGCCATGCCCGAGCCTCACCCGCTTGGACATGGCGCTTGCCTTTTGCCAGCCTGCCTGATGCCATCGCCGGCCCGCTCACGAACCCATGAAGACGCATGCCCGATACCATGAAAAGAACTGACAAAAACCGCATTTGCCCAATGCGCGAAATGCCTTGAAAAATGATATGATATTTCATCGCCCGACAATTGCTATCTTATTGTCTCGCGATTACTATCTAAACGCGAGACAATAAGATAGTAATCGCGACGCGATGAGATAGCTTTCGCAAAGTCATGAAAACACACTTGAAGTTTAACTACGCAAAAATAATACAATATGCTATATATCAACAGATTATTGTACAATCAAATTCTTTGGAAGTTTAGACCGAAAATTGTCAACCATCAAAAGATGATGCCAACGCGGTATGGGCGGGAGGGTCTGAAAAGACCCATAAAAAAAACATGACAAAAAAACATATCGCCACAACCTTGCCCCCCACCATCATATTGACTTGGGCCTAACGGGCAAAGAGGTGGCGACTTTGTCTCACGGCCTGAAAGCGTTGATGCACCGGCATACATATTCTGCCTCGGCATCGGTCATGGTCTGATTGCAGGGAATACTCAGCTCTGTCCGGTGGATTTGTTCAGTGACCGGCAGTCGCGACGAGTGCCAATCGCGATAACACTCCTGCCGATGCGGGGGTATGGGATAATGAATCATCGTGCCGATGCCGCAGGCCTTGAGATGCTCTTGCAACCGGTCACGGTCGGGGCAGAGCACCGGGAAGATGTGGTACACGCTGCTCTCGTCGCGACATCCCTCTCCGTCAGGCACCGGCCGGGCCTCTCGCCACGCGTCGATACCGGGCAAAACGACCTTCGGGTGAGCGATATTCGTATAATAATAGTTGGCAATTTGCTTGCGGCGGCGATTATCGTCGTCAAGATATTTCAGTTTCACGTCAAGCACGGCAGCCTGTATCTCGTCGAGTCTGCTGTTGCGGCCGAGGTATGAAAAGACATACTTCTCCTTGGAACCATAATTGCCCAGCGCCCTCACCACCTGCGCCAGCTCATCGTCATCGGTGGTCACCGCACCGCCATCGCCCAGCGCCCCGAGGTTCTTGCCGGGATAGAACGAGTGGGCCGCGGCATCGCCGAGAGAACCGGTACGACGAGATTCATAAGTCATCACCGACAAGTCATCACGGGCCGGCGCGGGCGTTTCATCAATGTGCGACGGCAGCCTGCCGGGGGGTAACGCTCCATCACCATTGGCCATCGGCCCGGGTACCACATCTGCCCGTTGTGGACGGTGAGCGGTGAATGGTGAACAGACCGCGCATCCCTGTGCCTGCGCGTTGTCCTCGATGAGTTTCAGGTGTTTCCGGGCACACAGGTCGGCAATATAGGGTGTCCACGCGTTGCGCCCATAGAGGTGTACGAGCAGTATGGCGCGCGTCTTCTCGGTGACGGCCTGCTCGATGAGCCGCCCGTCAATCTCGAGCGTCCCGATCTCCGGCTCCACCAAAACCGGCCTCAATCCGTTCTCCGTCACGGCAAGTATAGAGGCGATATAGGTGTTGGCCGGCACGATGACCTCGTCGCCCGGACACATCACGCCCATCTGAATATAAGCTCTGAAGATGAGCGTCAGGGCATCGAGACCATTGCCACAGCCCACGCAGTGGCGTGTGCCGACATACGACGCATAGTCGTGCTCAAACCGGGCGTTGGCCGCCCCCTGCAGATACCGGCCGCTATCCACCACGCGCGCCACGGCATCCATGATCTCGTCACGGTGCATGGCGGTCACCTTCTTCAAACTCAGATAGTCTATCTTCATGCCAAAAAAATGAAATGGGGTTGTTACAAGTCGTATTCGTACCAGTCGTAACACACCGCGCGCCCTCCGAAACCTTCCTTTTGGAAGATGAGGCTGTGGTTCAGCTCCCGCCCATCGCCATTGCTCGACTTCCCGAAATCGAAATACCGGACATGGGCATAGCGCCGATGCAGCAGGTCGTCGAACAACAGGTCGAGCGCCCCGACGGCCTTGCCCTCTGGCGATGCCGATATATACTGGGTGTGAGCCACCTGCGGTGTCTCAAATACAACGGTTCCAGCCAAGGGCCGCTCTTCTTGGAAAGCCATGAAAAGACGGATGCGGTCGGGAAACTTCGCGTGCAGAGACTGCATC
>DBQL01000126.1:0-1759 GCA_002305235.1 Prevotella sp. UBA1395
TGAAAGCCGATGTATGATATCTCGAGCTGCCGGGCGTCGCTCGCCACGGTGAGCTTGAAGTGTCCGTTCACGTCGGTTACCACCGTCGAGGTCTCTCGGTTGCCCAAGGCCCCCGTGCTTGTCACCGTGGCACCGGGCAACGGCTCGCCCGTCTCGTCTGTCACGATGCCGGCGATGTCGCGGCTCGCGGGCTGTTGGTGCGTGGCCTGCNNGCTGCCGGCGGATGTCGACCATGCGGCCGCGCACGGTGTAGGTGAGCGGCTTACCGTCGAGCAGCCATTGCAACAGCTGTTCCACGGAGGCGTTGCGGCGTGTGCCCGACACCTTGTAGGTGCCCACATCGTTGTAGGCAAACGAAATCTTGTAGTCGCTTTCCTTCTCCAGTCGGCGCAGGGCGGAGGAAAGGCTCTCGTTGTTGAATGTCATGCTCAGTGACCCGTTCTGCGCCGCCAAGGGCAGCACGGCGAGACACCACAGGAGCATGAACAAGACCAATCGGCTTTTTTTCATAATCACTGGTTTAATGATTTTCTTCGCTTTGAATATACAATCTCTCAAATAATCAACTCTTCGCTTGTGGGGAGAGCCATCATCAAATCTCTCTTTCACGGGCGGACGCTCGCCGCGAGGACGCATGTCCCACCGCACCGTCGCCCTCTCTGTGGCTCCCCAAAAATCATGTATAGAACGTTCGAGGACACAAAAGGGTTACGATTTGATGAAAAATTCTCAAAAAAAGTTGTTTTTTGTCGGATGCGCCGTGTTATCGCTGCGCCGTGGGTCGCGGGGCTGTGGTGTGCCGGTGTGGGATGCCACGGCTCCGCCCGAATGTGTCCGGCCCGTGCCCGTCGCTCTGTGCCGGGCGAACCCACACCGCCCTCAGAGGTGAGCGTTGGCAATGGGCAATATGCTGACCAACAGGTGTTTGTGCCCGATTTCGGGCTGTGCCCTGCGGGGGCTTGACGGGGTGGCTTTGCGAAAGCTATCTTATCGCAGTGCGATAAGATAGCTTTCGCGCGACAAAAAGATAGTAATCGCGAGGCGAAAAGATAGCTTTCGCGAACGGAAATTGGGAGTGTTTTTGAATTCTGAATTTAGAATTTGGAATGGGAATTTTGAATTTGGAATGGGAATTTTGAATTTTGGAATGGGGAATTTTGAATTTTGGAATGGGGAATTTTGAATTTTGAATTCTGAATTTTGAATTGGTTTCATTTCTGCTTTTAGAAAAAGCATAGGGTTTTCTTTGTGTGTTCTTGGTTTATTTCGTATTTTTGTCGAGAATATACATATAGGTATGACAAAGCGTTCGGAGTTTGACGATATTTTCCGGCAATATCATTCGGCACTCTATTTCTTCGCCCGGCAGTATGTCGACGACGAGGAGGAGTGTCGGGATATCGTCACGGCGGCCTTCGAACGTTTGTGGAGCAATTTCAAGTCGGTGAGCGCCGAGAGTGCCAAGTCGTTCCTTTATGTGGCCACCCGCAACCTGTGCATCGACTATGCGCGCCATCGCAGCAGGCAGCGGGCTTATGTGCGATACTGCGAGACGATGACCCGCGAGGTGGCCGACGATACCGACCTCATGGAGCATGAGGAGCGACTGCGGCAGATCGCGAGCCGCATCGAGAGGCTGCAACAGCCCACGCGCGACATCTTCGTGGCCTGCTATGTGGAGCGCAAGAAATATAAGGAGGTGGGGCAGGAGCGTGGCATCAGCGTGAGCACGGTGAAGAAGCACATCGTGCGTGCGCTG
>DBQL01000126.1:1805-7378 GCA_002305235.1 Prevotella sp. UBA1395
GGCCGCGGCTCACAGTTTGTTTTGGTCGGTCACGAGTCCCATCTGCTGGTGGCGGTATTCCAAGGGCGTGCAGCCGAGATGGTCGCGCACATACTTGCCGAAGAACGAGGTGTTGGGGAACCCCAGTCGGTTGCTGATCTCCTTGACGCTCAGCGTGGTGTTGCGCAGCTCATAGGTGATGTCGGCCAGCGTGTACTCCCTGATCCACTCGTTGGCCGACTTCCCCGAGTTTTTCTTGCAGATCATCGTGAGGTATTTGGGCGTGATGCAGAGCTTCGAGGCGTAGAACTCCACGGTGCGGTGCTTGGTCTCCTGCGCCTGCAGAATCTCCAAGAACTGGTTGAACAGCGAGATATTCTGCTTGGGCGGGGCGAGGGGCACGGGCGTGTTGCGCTGCAGCAGATGCGTCAGGCCGATGAGCGAGGCACCGAGAAACCCGTGCATCACGTCTTTGTGGTAAGGGCGCTCGCCCAAGTTCTCGTCGTGCTCGAGACACAGCCGTATCAGCTCATAGACCTTTTGGTAGACCTGAATGTCGATATCGGTCATCTCAAACTTGCGCATCTTGCGGATATACACCGTCTCGTTCCACACGTGTATGTACCCGCGCAGAAACTGTTGCAACACGCGTGTGGTGATGCACAGGGCCACATACTCGAAGTCGGTGCTCACCATCATGTCGCCCACGACGGTCTCGGGCGGACAGATAAACACCTCGTGCCCCTTCACCTCGAAAGCCTCGCCGTTCATCGTGCATTGCAGTCGGCCGCGCGTGCAGATGGCGATGATGTTCATGTTGGGCCTGATGGCATCGGGAACACCAAGAATCTTGATGTTGTCGATGATCATGATGTCGTCGTCGAGATAGTCGGGGCTTGCCGTCGACATCTTCTCGGCCATGAACATGAGTTTCTCGGTCTCGCTGATTTTGTCTTGCTCCATTGGTCGTGATGAGATAATTATAAGCGCAAAATTAACGTCTTTTTTCCAAATGCAACGTTCATTCATATACTTTTTGTGTTTGAAAACGGTATATATTCTGTTTTTGGCAATATATGTTCTGTTATCAAACATTCCATTTTTCATCTTTGTCCCTACTTTTGCATTCAAAATCGGAACAGAGTGCCGATAGACCATTGAGTTTATATAGATGTTATGACAAAGAACCACAAGTATTATTCAATCATGTTTTGGGCAACCGCCGCGCTCCTGCTGGCGGGTTGCGGTAAGAAGAAAGAGTCGCTCCCCAATATCGTGGTGGTGAAGACCTTGGCGGCGAGCGTGTCTGAGGCTGCCGGCCGACAGAGTTACACGGGCACCGTCGAGGAGCAGAGCGGCACGTCGCTGAGCTTCGCCGGCGCGGGCACGGTGCGGTCGCTGTCTGTGAGCGAGGGCCGGCACGTCTCGGCCGGGCAGCTCATCGGCGTGCTCGACGCGCAGACCACCGGCAATGCCGTGCAGATGGCCCGGGCCGCCACACGGCAGGCCGTCGAGGCGTTGCGGCGCGCCGAGGATGCCCACCGGCGCATGAAGCTGCTGCGCGACAACGGCTCACTGCCCGAGATGAAGTGGGTGGAGGTGGAGACCCAAGTGTCGCAGGCCCGCGAGATGGTGGCCCAAGCCCGCGCCTCGGAGCAGATCGCGCGCAAGGGCATGGCCGATACCCGCCTCGTGGCACCCTTTGCAGGATACATCGCCCGCAAGCAGGCCGAGGTGGGGCAGAACGTGGTGCCCGGCCAACCCATTGCCTATCTCGTGCGCATAGACCGCGTGAAGGTGAAGTTCAGTGTGCCCGAGGACGAGGTCGCGAGGTTTGCCGTGGGGCAGAAGGTGATGTTCCGCGTGCCCTCGGTGGGCCAATCCACCTATCTCGCCACGGTGAGTGAGAAGAGCGTCGAGGCCGACCCCGTCTCCCGGGCGTATATGGTCAAGGCCGTCTTGGACAACCGCGGCCACCGCCTGCTGCCCGGCATGGTGTGCGATGTGTATGGCTCGGCGGAGCATACCGATGCCGCCATCACCTTGCCCGCCGACCTGATCCAGATCGATATCGACAACGTGCCGTTCGTATGGACGGTGGTCGGGGGCAAGGCCCATAAAGCGCGGCTGGTGCTCGGCGACAATATCGGCGACCGAGTGGAGGTGCGCTCGGGTCTCGCCGCGGGCGACAGGGTGATTGTCGAGGGCCGGCAGAAGGTGTCGGAGGGCACCCGCGTGAAAGTGGGGTGACCGGTCACGCCCCCCGTGCCGCCATCGCCCCGATGCCGATGGCACGACAGCCCTTGCCCGGATACGCGCCGCGAGCCACCCGCCGAGGTGCGGTGGCAGGCCGGTGTGGCGGCATGACAGGCCGGAAACAACAATCAAAGACAAAGCATTTCTATGAAGAAGAAAAGAAATATCGTGGAGTGGGCCATGCACTATCGCCAAATCGTGATCTTCATCACGTCGGTGCTCGTGGCATTCGGCATCTTCGCCCTCACGAAAATGAACAAGAACGAGTTTCCCGATTTCACCGTGAGGCAGGGCGTGGCCGTGGCCGTCTATCCCGGTGCGTCGTCGCGAGAGGTCGAGGAACAGGTCACCAAGCCACTCGAAGACTATATCTTCACGTTCAAGGAGGTGAAGAAAGAGAAGACCAAATCGTACAGCCGCAACGGCATGAGCATCGTGCAGATCGAGCTGAACGATGATATCGACGGTGCCGACAAGGAGAATTTCTGGAGCCGTTTCAAGCTCGGCGTGCAGCAGTTCAGGGCCAAACTGCCCTCGGGGGTGGCGGCCGTGGTGGTGAACGACGACTTCGGCGACGCCTCGTCGTTGCTCATCACGATGGAGAGCCGCGACAAGACCTACCGCGAGCTGGGCGACTACATGGACGAACTGATGACCCGTGTCAGGGCCATCGAGAGCGTGGGCCGCCTCACCGTGAGCGGCAAGCAGCAAGAACAGGTATCCATCGAGGTAGACACCCGGCGGCTGTCGCAGTATGGCATCGGCCAAAGCGTGGTCACCGCGGCACTCATGGCACAGGGCTTCAACACCACGGGAGGCAGTCGCAACACCGCCGACTATGAGGCTCCCATCCATGTTTCGGCACCGTTGAACATGATCGACGACGTAGAGCAGACCGTGGTCTACGCCGCCCCCAACGGCTATATGGTGCGCGTCAAAGACATCGCCACGGTGAGAAGAGAGTACCCCGCGCCCACGAGCGTGGTTACCAACAACGGCAAGAAGTGTCTCGTGCTGAGCGTGGAGATGAAGAAGGGGCGCTCGATCACCGAGATGGGCAAGAACGTCAAGGCCGTGATCGCCGACTACCAAAAGACCCTCCCCGACGAGGTGACGATGTTCACCATCACCGACCAGAGCCAAGTGGTCAACGACTCGGTGGTCAATTTCCTCAAGGAACTGCTCATCGCCGTCATCGCCGTGATTATCGTCGTGATGTTGCTCCTGCCCATACGCGTGGCCCTCGTGGCGGCGAGCACCATACCCATCAGCATCTTCATCTCCTTGGGACTGTTCTATGCCTTCGGCATCGAGCTGAACACCGTGACCCTTGCCGCCCTCATCGTCACCTTGGGAATGATTGTCGACAACTCCATCGTCATCATCGACAACTACGTGGAGCTGCTGGCCGAGGGCAAGACGCGATGGGAGGCGAGCATCAAGAGTGCCACACATTTCTTCAAGTCGATCTTCACGGCCACGCTGGCCATATCGATTACCTTCTTCCCCCTGCTCATCACGATGAAGGGCATGTTCCACGACTTCCTGCAACTCTTTCCTTGGGGCATGACCATCATCCTCATGGTGTCGTTGCTTGTGGCCGAACTTGTCGTGCCCTTCATGCAGTTCTATTTCATCACGGCAGCCCCCAAAGCCCCGGTGTCGCCTGTCGAGGCCGCCGGCCCGGTGTCTTCGGGGCTATTGGCCGAACCTTCGCGAGAGGGTGCAGGGGCAGTCACGGCACAGGGCGGAGCGGGCACAGAGCAGAGCGCGAGAGAACAATTCTCGCTCCTGACCTACATGCAGCGTCTCTACGACCGGCTCATCGACCTCTGCTTCCGCCATCCGTGGGCGGTGATGGGCATCGCCGTGGCATCGGTCATCGTTGGCGTGGCGCTCATGACCCGGCTGCCACAGAAGATGATGCCCACCGCCGAGCGCAATCAGTTTGCCGTGGAGATTTATCTCCCCACGGGGTCGTCGCTCGAGCGCACCACCGCCATCGCCGACTCGTTGGAGCATATCCTGCGCCGCGACAGCAGGGTGGTGTCTATCGCCTCGTTCAAGGGCACGGCATCGCCACGCTTCCAAACATCGTACGCGCCGCAGTTTGGCGGGAAGAACTACGCCCAGTTTATTGTCAACACCCATGACAACAAGGCTACCTTGGGACTGCTGTCCGACTACCGCATGAAGTACACCAACGCCTTTCCCGGGGCATACGTGCGGTTCAAGCAGTTGAGTTACAGCGCCGAGGGCAACTCCGTGGAGATACGGTTGAGTGGCGACGACTGGGCATTGCTCAGGCATACGGCCGACAGCGTTACCGCATGGCTGCGACAAAACGACAGTTTGCTGCTGGTGCGCAACGATGTGAACGAGCCGCTGCTCACCACCAACGTAAGCCTTGACCCCCTGCGTGCCAACCGCCTCGGCATCACCCACACACAGGTGGAGATGGCCCTTGCCACACGATATGCCTCGGGCGGCATCCCCGTGACCACCATCTGGAACGGCGACTACGGCATTCCCGTGGTGATCAAGACCACACGTTCGGGCCTCGCCGCCACCCCCGATATTGCCGACGAGCCTATCAGCGTGGCCGGAGGACTGAAGACGGTGCCCTTGAGACAGGTGGCATCGGTCAGTCCGGCGTGGGAGGACGGGCAGATAGCCCACCTCAACGGCGTGCGCACCATCACCGTCATGGCCGACGTGGTCGATGGCGTGAACGTGATGGAAGTGACGCGCTCGCTGCAGTCGAGGCTCTCTTCCGACCGCCTGCCCGCCGGCATCGGCTTGGCATGGGGCGGCGAGTACGAGCAGTCCGGCGAGGCCACGCCACAGATCGTGGGCGGACTGATGATCAGCGTGGTCATCATCTTCTTCCTCATGCTCGCCCATTTCCGCCGCATCAAGATGGCCGCACTGCTGCTGTTGTCGCTCTCGCTTGTGATGTTCGGCACCGCGGCGGGCGTGCTCCTGCCCGCCGGCGAGTTCTCGCTCACCTGCTATCTCGGTGTCATCTCGCTCATGGGCATCCTCGTGCGCAATGTCATCATCATGTACGACTATGCCGAAGAGCTGCGCGAGACCGAGCAGCTCACCGCCCATCAGGCCATCTACCTCAGCGCCAAGCGTCGCATGCGCCCCATCTTCCTCACCTCGGCGGCGGCCTCGATGGGTGTCATCCCGATGATACTCGGCGGCTCGGGCCTGTGGCAGCCGATGGGTAACGTGATCTTCTTCGGCACCATCATCACGATGGTATTCATCCTTACGGTGATGCCCATTGCCTACTGGCTCCTCGAGAGCGGCTCCACGGCCCGCAGACGGCG
>DBQL01000126.1:7477-9125 GCA_002305235.1 Prevotella sp. UBA1395
CTCCCCGCATGCTCACCCATGAGCAAGTGTGCTCGCTCGCCGTGGCGCGCAACATGGCCTTGCGGTCGGCCGACAATGCCGTCATGCAGGCCCGTGAGCGGCAGCGAGAAGCCTATACCAACTATTTCCCGCAGGTGAGCGCCACGGGGGCGGGCTTCAAGACCTCGCGCGACATGGTGAAGGCCGACGTGAGCACCGCCGAGGTCATTCCGCCGGGCTTGGCACAGCTCATCCCCGCCGAGGTGGCCGGCGCGCTGCCCGGCACCCTTCCGGTGAGTATCGTAGACCGCGGACTGATGACCGGCATCACCGCTGTGCAACCGCTGTTTGCCGGCGGACAGATTGTCAACGGCAACCGGCTGGCCCGCGTGAATGTCGAGGCCACGCAATTGCAGCGCGAGACCTCGCGCAACAGCGTGGTGCTCACCGCCGAGCAGTATTATTGGCAGGTCATCGCCCTCAAGGAGAAGCAGAAAACGCTCGATGCCGTGAAGGCCCTTCTCGACAAACTGGAGAAGGATGCCGACGTGGCGGTGCGTGCCGGCGTGGGCATGCGCAACGACTTGCTGTCGGTACAGCTGCGACAAAACGAGGTGGAGAGCAGCAGGGCGAAGTTGGATAACGGCCTGCTGCTCGCCCGCATGGTGCTGGCACAGTATGTGGGCATGGACGGTCAGGCGGTCGACGTGGATGTCGCCGTAGACCCCTCGCAGCTCCCGCCCTTTCCCATCATGCGCGCCGACCACAACCAAGCCGTAGCCGTCACACCCGAATACCGGCTGCTCGAGAAGCAGGTCGAGGTCGCCACGCTGCAGCGCAAGATCGAGGTGGGCAAGCGGTTGCCGTCGGTGGGCATCGGCGCGGGATACTCCTATTATAATATGGGCAAGGGCATGGACAACCATTTCGGCATGCTCTTCGCCACGGTGAGCGTGCCCATCTCGCAGTGGTGGGGCGGGTCGCACGCCATCAGGCGCGGCAAACTGGCCGAGGCCGACGCCCGCGACCGGTTGGCCGACAACACACAGCTGCTGAAAATACGCATGCAGAAAGACTGGAACGAGGTGGACAATGCCTATCGCGAGCTGGTGCTGGCGCACAAAAGCATTGGCCAGAGTGAGGAGAATTTGCGACTGAACCGCGACTATTACCATGCCGGCACGGTGACGATGAACGACCTTCTCACCGCCCAGCAGCAATATCAGCAGGCCCGAGACCGATATGTCGATGCCTATTCGCGCCTTCAGGTCAAGGTGGTGGAGTATCGGCAGAGCATCGGCCAAGACCGGTAGCTGTCGCCGCTACTGCCCGTTGCCACGGGCTTCACACGTCAAAGGGGGAGGGGCCGCGGCCTCTCCCCCTTGGTTTATTCCTCTTGCAGCACACACACCTTGGCGCGGTGGCTGCGGTCTACGATAATGAGCTCCATCGGGCGCATGGTCGACGACATCTCGCGCCCGGCGACCTTCACCCTGTAATGCAGCGTGAGGGTGTCGCCCCGCTGCACCAGTGGGCCGGGAACGATCTCGGTATGGCGGTTGGTGAGGGGCAGCACAATGCCGATGACAAACTGCCTTGTGAAGTCGATGGGGGTGGGTTGCCCGCCCCGGCCCATCACGGCGGCCATGCCGTAGAGGCGTTCAAAGTC
>DBQL01000099.1:0-550 GCA_002305235.1 Prevotella sp. UBA1395
GCCCACCGCTCTCCCCATCAGCAATATTTCGCCAATCGTAGTTTCATTGCCAAGCAGGTGGGCAATGTGCGCGATGTGGGAGCGATGGTCGGCTTCCTGTTCAACGTGGGAGTGCCCGTCCATATGCAAGCCGGACTCTTCAACGGGTCGGGCCTTACCGGTCAAAAAGACTATTGGACCAAGGGTGTGAACTTCTCTGCCAAGTCGCTGATCTATCTTCCCTGCCATGTCGATGTGCAGTTGAGCATCCAGAAGATCAAGCCCGACGTGTTCACGGTGATGATGTATGATGCCGGCGTAACCTATCATTACAAGAACTTTCTCGCCGAGGCCGAGTACCTCTACAAGACCTACGCCCACGACTCCTATAAGGCGGTGCATGCCGTCGACGTCTTTGCCAACTATGACATTCCCGTGAAAGACCGCAAGAGCCTCATTCGCAAGGTATCGCCTTTGGTGCGATACGACTTCATGACAGACCACAGCGACGGCAGCCGCTATCTGGACGGTAAGAAGAACGTGGCCGGCGAGCTGATCACCAACGACAGCC
>DBQL01000099.1:659-1232 GCA_002305235.1 Prevotella sp. UBA1395
CGCGATACCCGTTCGGGCACAATGCCCACGCCATCTGCCGGCACCGGCGGCCTCGCCACACCTATGCCACATTGCCTTGATGGCCGCCCCTCATTCCCCGTCTCTTTGCGCCAAGGCTCGGCGGCCGGTCGGCAGGCTCGCCATCAAGGGCGACGCACGGCCGAATCTTAACCATATTTTAACACCGTGAAATGGATGTTACAACAAAAAAACAGTATTTTTGCATAAGTAAACCAAACACATTATGGCTGATAACAAGAAGTACCGCATACTTGTGGTAGATGATGAAGATGACCTTTGCGAGATCCTGAAATTCAATCTCGAGACCGAAGGTTATGAAGTGGAAAAAGCTAACTCGGCCGAGGAGGCCTTGCTCAAGGATTTACCGTCGTTCGATCTCCTGTTATTGGACGTGATGATGGGTGGTATGTCGGGCTTCTCGCTTGCTCAGAAGCTCAAGGGCGAACCCATGACGGCCGATATTCCCATTGTTTTCCTCACGGCGCGCGACACCGAGAACGACACCGTGACCGGCTTCAACCTCGGTGCCGACGACTACATTTCCAAGCCGTT
>DBQL01000099.1:1237-2534 GCA_002305235.1 Prevotella sp. UBA1395
CAGTCGACCATGCTCCGCTATCAGGGCTTGGAGATGAACCTCGACAAGAAGACTGTCACCGTCGACGGTGAGCCGGTGCCCTTTACCAAGACCGAGTTTGAACTGCTCCGCTTTCTTCTCGACGAGAAGGGGCGGGTGTTCTCGCGACAGGAACTCATCGACCGCATCTGGCCCAAAGATGTCCTTGTGCTCGACCGCACGGTCGATGTGAACATCACCCGACTGCGCAAGAAGATCGGGCGGTTCTCCAAATGTATTGTCACCCGATTGGGATTCGGATATTATTTTGACGCATGATGAGGTCGGTATCTGTCGGACATCGGTTGTTCGCGAGTGTTTTGGCCATCTTTCTCGTATTTGCAGTCTCGTTCATCATCTTTCAATGGAATCGGGAGAAGCAGTATAAGATCGAGCTTTTGGAAAGCAGGTTGCAAGATTACAACTCCCGCATGGATGAGGCCATCCATTACATGGACAGTCTCTCCGAGCCGCAACTGGCCGACTATGTGCGCCGCCAAGGCATGAAAGACATGCGTGTGACAGTCATCGACCGTCACGGAAGGGTGGTGTTCGACAACATCACCAAGAACTATTCTCATATCTCCAACCATGCCAACCGGCCCGAAGTGGTGGCGGCAATGAGGCATGGTCAGGGGTCGGCGGTAGACAGAAACAGCAAGACCCTCGCCCGCGATTTCTTCTATTCGGCCACCTATTTCACGGCCGACAGCCTCGTCATCAGGAGCGCGCTGCCCTATAATGCCGATTTGGCGCATATCCTGCAGGCCGACCAACACTTCGTGTGGTTTGCCATCGTGGCCATCCTTGTGCTCGCCATTGTGCTCTATCGGTTTGTCTACCGGTTGGGTACCAACATTACAAAGCTCAAGATTTTCGCCGCGAGGGCAGAGCATAACGAGAGCCTCGAGATCGAAGATCTGGCTGCCTTTCCTGACGATGAGCTGGGCGAGATTGCCGAGAAGATCATCAAGATCTATAAGCGGTTGCAGACCACCCGGCGCGAACAGGATGTGCTCAAGCGACAGCTCACGCAGAACATAGCCCATGAGCTCAAGACCCCTGTGGCCAGCATTCAGGGCTATCTCGAGACCATCATCGACAATCCCCATATCGACGAGCCTACCAAGCAGATGTTTCTCCAGCGGTGTTATGCCCAAAGCGGGCGCCTCACCTCGCTCTTGCAAGACATCTCGACGCTCAACCGCATGGACGACGCTCCCGAGATGCAGCAGTTTGAGGCTGTGGATATTGCCGAGATGGTGCACAGCATCGAGCG
>DBQL01000099.1:2586-2896 GCA_002305235.1 Prevotella sp. UBA1395
AACCTCACCGACAATGCCATTGCCTATGCCGGCATAGGCACCACCGTGACGCTGAGTGCCGAGCGCCACGCCGACCGATGGGTATTCGAGTTTCGCGACAACGGCTGCGGCGTGCCGGCGGAGCATCTGCCCCGTCTGTTCGAGCGGTTCTACCGCGTGGACAAGGGCCGGAGCCGCAAGATGGGCGGCACCGGACTGGGGCTGGCCATCGTCAAAAACGCCGTGCTCATCCATCACGGCTCCATCGGTGTGAAGAACGATCCCAAGGGCGGACTGGTCTTCACGTTCAGCCTCTCGGCCGAGTCGGGCG
>DBQL01000064.1:0-203 GCA_002305235.1 Prevotella sp. UBA1395
CCGACCATACGGGCACGAATGTCAGGTCTCATGCCCATACACTATGCGTTGAACCGAAAAAATGACACCCTCGGATTCCCAAACCATCATGCCGAGACTCTCTCCATTGATGACTCCGAATGCCGAAAAGTAGTTGTAAAGAATAAAAAATTACCGATTATCGATAAATAATTTTCGTTTTTCTTGCAGAAAACATGCTTTAT
>DBQL01000064.1:247-1153 GCA_002305235.1 Prevotella sp. UBA1395
GGCTTGAACATCTTTGTGGGCGCCGACTCGTTTGTGAGCGGGTTTGCCACCGGATGGAGTCAGGCCGAGGCCGAAGTCAGCGAGCACGACCAAGATTTCTCATACTGTGAGATTGTGCCTCGTGAAAACACCTATCGTTTCAAGACCGTGAACGAGAAGACCGGAGCCCCTCTTGCTTTCGACCCCAAATCCATGATCTATAAAAGCAAGGAGGTGTCCGGCCCGACAATCAATAGTTTGGAGACAGCAAACACAGTGACGGCCTTTCTCATTCTCGGCCTTTACATCTATCTGTGGATTGTGTTCTTGGGTTTGGTAAGGCGCATCAACCGTGGCGAGATCTTTACTTTGTTCACCGAGCGGCGATTCCGGCGCATGGGCATCATCATGCTGTCGACATACGTTGCCGAATGGTTTTTCGCGATTTTTCAGTATCAATATGTCAGTAATATTGTCGAAATCAAGGGATTTGACGTCGTAATGGGCGAAATCCCGTCGGGCTATTCGCTCATCACCGGTATTTTCCTGTTCATCGTGGCGCAAATCTTCACCGTGGCGCGCGAGATGAAAGAGGAACAGGAACTCACCATATAATATAGGAGGAACCATCATGCCAATCATCGTAAACGTAGACGTGATGCTGGCCCGACGCAAGATGCAGAGTGGCGAACTGGCCGACCGCATCGGCATCACCCCCGCCAACCTGTCCATATTGAAGACCGGCAAGGCCAAGGCCATCCGCTTCTCCACCCTCGAGGCCATCTGCAAGGCCCTCGACTGTCAGCCGGGCGACATCTTGGAATACAGTCCCGACAAGTAGAGAACCCCGTTATCAGTACCCCTTCAAAACAAATTATATCATTTTATCATGAAAGAAGTCAAGAAAAGTATCGTGAAAATCGCGGT
>DBQL01000064.1:1169-2510 GCA_002305235.1 Prevotella sp. UBA1395
TCTATGGTGTATCACAGGGAAAAACTTTCTCATCCATGCAAGGCACGGTCATGTCCTTGGGCATGTTCTTGGGCGACCTTGCGGCCATTTGGTTTTTCCTCAGTCGTCGTCGTACCACCATCCAATGGGGTGCCATCACGCGTGCAGACCGTTGGCCGGTATGCCTGCTGGCCATGCTGTTGGCCGTGGCATGGATTATCCCCGACGCTTTTCTGATGCAGTGGGCGGCCTTCGAAGACAATCTGGAAGAGGAATTCAAAATGATGATGAACAATCCTTTCGGCATTCTGTCCATCAGTGTGCTGGCCCCGTTCAGTGAGGAAATTATCTGTCGCGGCATCATCATGACCATCTTGTTGAAGATGCTGGGCAAACCGTGGCCGGCTATCATCGTGTCGGCATTGCTTTTCGGCATCATCCATCTTAACCCGGTACAAACCGTCAGTGCCACGATCATCGGTATCGTCTTGGGCTGGCTATACTATCGCACGGGCAGCCTCATACCTTGCATTTTGGTACATTTCGTGAACAACAGCATCGCCACCGCACTCTCGCTCATCTATAGCTATGACGCCACCATGACCGACATGGGGCTTGGCATTGACATGCAGGTAATGCTCTCAGCGTGTCTGATGGTGCTCTGCGCATTTCTGATCTTCAGGCTTAACCTGCTGTTTCGTCATATTCAGCCACTCCAAATCGAGGAAAAATCTGTCGTGCCCGAGCCTGTCGTGGCCGAGACAGCCAATAATAATATGGACTGATGATATTCCCAATGGCATTTTCGTGCGTCTTACAGAGTATCAACCATCAATCCACGTACATACAACATCATATCAATCATTATATCACAATGAAAAGAAGAGTATTGTTTTCTATCATGGCCTTTGCCGCCACGGGCGTGTTTGCACAAGGCCTCAACTCGGGTATCGACCTCAAGAATCTTGACACGTCGGTGCGGCCGGGTGACAATTTCTATCAGTATGCCGCCGGCGGATGGCTCAAGAGCCATCCCTTGGATGCCGAGCACTCCGACAACGGTGCCTTTACCGACCTCTATGAGCAAAACCAGACACGTATTCAGGAACTTATCCTGCAGTATGCCCGAACCCCGCAGACGCAGGGATCGCTCGGACAGAAAATCGGAACACTGTATAACCTGATGATGGACAGCGCGCGACTCAACCGCGAGGGGTGGGCACCGCTGAAGCCTACATTAGACCGTATTGCCGCCATCAGAGACCGCAAGGAGTACCAGCTCGTCACGTCGCAGCTCGACCGAAACGGTGAAAGTACCATGATGTATGGCCTTGGATGTGGCGCCGATATGCGCAACGCCGA
>DBQL01000064.1:2574-2996 GCA_002305235.1 Prevotella sp. UBA1395
TTTGTGAAAAAACTTTTCATCATGATCGGCAACGATGAGGCCACGGCTCAAAAGAAGATGGATGCCGTGCTCGCCATAGAGACACGCATCGCCCAAGCCAGTTATGACGAGGTGAAACTGCGCGACATCGACGCCAACTATCACAAGATGAGTTACAACGATTTGGTGAACGCTTATCCCGGCATAGACTGGGGTAACGTGTTCTTGGCCGGCGGATTCCCGGCTTTTGACATGGTAGACGTGGGACAGCCCGAACCTATCCACGAGGTGGAGAAAATCTTGGTTGAGACATCGTTGGACGACTTGAAATCCTATGCAGAGATTAAAGTTGTCGCCGGTGCGGCCGGTCAGCTCAGCGATGACTTCCGCGCCGAGGCGTTCAAGCTCAGCAGTGTGATGACCGGCGTGCAGCAAGACCGTCC
>DBQL01000064.1:3109-3588 GCA_002305235.1 Prevotella sp. UBA1395
ATCATCAAGATAGGTTATCCCGATAAGTGGAAGGATTATGGCGGACTGCAGGTCGACGACAGTCTCTCGCTCTATGCCAACCTGCAAAACGTGGGTCGATGGTCTACCGACGACTATATCGCACGCACCGTGAACAAGAAGGTCGACAAGACCCTTTGGGGCATGACGCCGCAGACCATCAACGCCTATTACAATCCCACGACCAACGAGATTTGCTTCCCAGCAGCCATCCTTCAGCCCCCGTTCTTCGACCCCGAGGCCGACGACGCGGTGAACTATGGTGCTATCGGTGGCGTGATCGGTCATGAGATGAGCCACGGCTTTGACGATCAAGGCTCGCAATTCGACAAGACCGGCAATCAGCGCAACTGGTGGACGGAGCAAGACAAGAAGAACTACGAGGCCCGCACCAAGGGCCTGGCCGATTATTTCTCGGCTTTCGAGGTGCTGCCCGGCGTGAAAATCAACGGCCGGCAAAC